>JBEAQO010000001.1:0-5197 GCA_041163825.1 Actinomycetota bacterium
CTGGTCGGTGATGGGCTCGATGTGGGCCAGCGAGATGCGGACTCGGTCGGGGTCGATCGAGATGCGGCTGAGCACGTCCTCGATCACGTCGAGCATGCGGGTGATGGTCGCTCGGAGCACCGCATGGAGGTGGATCGACCAGCCAGCACGGAGGAGGTCCTCGAGCAGCTCCCGCAGCAGGTCCGCGCCCTCGTCGGTCACCTCGAACGGCTGGACGCCCTCGAGGTCGAAGAACCCGTATGACACCATCTCGCCAGCCCCGGTCAGGCGGAGCCAGGTGTCGCCGAAGCCCGGGTGGAGATGCTTGATGTTCGCCGCGATCTGCTCACGCTCCAGTCCGGCCCCCTGGGGCATCAGGTAGAGGCGGGTCCGGACCGTCATCCCACCCCGGCGCCACAGCTCGAACAGCGGCCGATAGGCCTCGGGGCTCATCCCCATCCCGCCGGGGTCGACGACTCCGGTGATCCCGAGGCGGTTGAACCGTGCCATGATGGCCGCGGTCCACTCGATCTGCGTCTCGAAGTCCGGACGACCCGCTGCGCCGATACAGGCCATGAACGCACCGACTCCCCTGCAGAAGCCGGTCGGGGCCCCGGAATCGTCGCGCTCGAACCATCCGCGCGCCGGGTCCGGCGTCTCCGCGGTGATCCCGATGGCTGCGAGTCCCGCAGCGTTCACGACAGCCGACTCATAGAGGTACTGGACGAAGATCGGGTGATCGTCGGAGATGGACCGGATCTCCTCGATGGTCGGCATCCGCCGCTCGGTGAACTGGCCGGGGCCCCAGCCTCCGACGACGCAGACCCAGGTGCCCGGAGGGGTCGCGTCCACCTTGGCGCGGATCGCATCGAGGCCTTCGGCGATCGACCGCATCCCACTCCAGTCGACGTTCTGATTCCACGTCAGGCCGGCACGAACCATGTGGATGTGGGAATCGATGAGTCCGGGGATGACCCGTCGGCCCCCAGCATCGATGACCGTCGTGCCCGGTCCCCGGAGGGTGAGGACGTCGGCATCGGAACCGATCTGGACGATGCGCTCGTCGTGGATCGCGATCGCCGTCGCCCCGTCCGCACCCCCCGATCCGCGCCAGATGCGACTGTTCACGACGATGCAGTCAGCCAGGATGCTCACGGCGATTCCCTCCGTAGGACGTCGGCCGGCGGGCCGCCGACCGGGTTCAGATCGTGTTCCTGCGTACGGTCATGACGAGGTCCCAGACCCGCGCACGGAGTTCCTGGAACTCCGGACTGGCCACGGTCCTGGCATCGCGCGGGCGGGGGAGCGGAACGTCGATGACCTCGTGGATGCCGCTGGGCTTCCCGCCGAGCACGATCACCCGATCCCCCATCAGCACCGCCTCGTCGATCCCGTGCGTGACGAAGAGCATGCTGATCGGATTCCGATCCCAGATCTGCAGCAGCTCGAACTGCATCAGTTCACGGGTCTGCGCGTCGAGCGCACCGAAGGGCTCATCCATGAGGAGGACCTTCGGCTCCGTGGCGAGGGCTCGCGCCAGCCCAGCACGCTGCTGCATCCCACCAGAGAGCTGATGAGGGAAGCGATCCTCGAACCCCTCGAGTGCGGCGAGCTTGACGTACTCCTTGGCCGTCCGCCTCGCCTCGCTCCGCTTCGTCCCACGGACCGTGAGCCCGTAGGCGACGTTGTCGATGACCGTCTTCCAGGGGAACAGGCCGAAGTCCTGGAACACGATCGCGATGCCGGGGATCGGTGCCGTGACGTCCGCACCGTCGAACACGACCCGTCCGCTGTCCGCGGTGATCAGACCGTTGAGGCAGCGCAGCAGCGTGGTCTTGCCGCAACCGGAGGGACCGACGACGGACACGATCTCCGAGGCACCGATCTCGAAGGAGATGTCATCGAAGACGCAGAGGTCCCCGTAGTGCTTCGTCAGGTTCTCCACCCGGATTCGAGGGGTCGTCATGAACGTTCCCTTCCTGGACGGGCATCGCGCCGCCTCTGGCTCGACGGGTCGCTCGAGGGCATCATGTGGTCCGCCGGAACCACGGGAACACTCGGCGGGTGATGGCCTCGACGCCGACCGCCAGGAAGAGTCCGACGGCTGTGAGGATGAGCACGGCGACGACGGCCTGATCGTGCTTGAAGGTCTGCGCCAGGCGCATGACGTGGTTCCCCAGTCCGTTGCCCGTACCGATGAGGAACTCGGCGATCACGACGGCGGACAGCGCCCGTCCCGAGGCGAGCCGGAAGCCGGCCAGCAGGTAGGGGAGTGAGGCAGGGATGGCGACCCCGAACCAGATGTCACGCCGCCGGGCGCCGAAGGAGCGCGCGACCTCCAGGTAGCGCTGGGGGACGGAGGCTGCACCGTCCCAGGCGGAGACCGCCATGGGAGGGACGGCCGCGAACACGACGAGTGCGAACGTCGCAGAGGTGTTGAAGCCCAGCCAGAGGGTGAAGAGTGGCAGGACGGCGATCATCGGCGTGGCGTAGGAACCGTTCACGTAGGGCGCGACCGCCTTCGCCAGTCCGGGCATCCGTCCCATCGCGAGTCCGATCAGCGTCCCAGCGACGATGGCGAACCCCATGCCGCGCGCGACGACCCCGAACGTCTCGGCGGCTCCCGGCCAGACCCTCGCATCCTGCAGCAGGACCTCGGGGACGGCGCGCGCGATCCCGAACGGCGTCGCCATGAAGTCCCGACCGAACCGCGGAACCGAGTACTGCCAGATGGCTGCGATCGCTCCCAGCGTGATGATGCGCGAAGCGGCGCGGCCGCCTCGCGACAGCTCGGTCCGCGGACGGGTCACTGCCGCCATGGTGCGAACCTCCGTTCCGCGAGCCGACCGAGCGCCATGATCAGCAGACCGAGTGCGGTCATGAGGAGCACCGCCGCGAGCAGCTTGTCCATGCGGTAGAGCCGGGAGAAGGAGCGCAGGAGCAGCCCGATGCCCGACGCATCGAGGAGGAACTCGGCCGCGACGACTCCAACGAACCCGAGCGCGATGCCCTGCCGGATGCCGCTCATCGCGTACGGGACGGTCGAGGGGATCACGACGTCCCGCCAGGTCCGGAGCTCACCCGACCCGAAGGAACGAGAGACCTCGAGGAGGCGGGGGCTGACCGCCCGGACGCCCTCGATCGTCGTGATGCAGACGGGGAAGAAGACGAACCATGCCACGATGATGGACTTCGGACCGACGCCGAAGCCGAGGATCGAGAGGATGAATGGAACGAGCGCGATCGGTGGTGTGACGTACAGGATGGTCACGTAGTCCTCGAGCGCGGCTCCGATGGCCGCGACGCGACCTATGAGGACGCCGAGGAGAAGTCCTGCCGCCGCACCTGACGAGAAGCCGATGACGAAGAGCTGCAGGGACTCGAAGAGCGCCTCGACGAGCTCGCCCGTTCGGACCATCTCGAGGAAGCCCAGCGCCGTCCGCGAGAGAGGGGCGAAGAAGATCGGATCGAGCCAGAAGCGGCCGGCGACCTCCCAGAGCACCGCACCGACCGTCAGTCCGACGAGCAGCGGCACGTTCCGGGGACGGCGCGCGCTCCTCGCCGTCGAGGGGTTCTCCGTCCGTGTGTGACTCCGGCTCATCAGCACCTCCCCTGCGCTGACGGCCGCGACCTGGGTCCGGGTTCCCGCCGAAGCAGGAACCCGGACCCGGGGCCAGCGACGTCAGCCGTTGGCTGCGCGGACCCGCTCGTTCGCCTCGTCCCAGATGCTGGTGTCGAGGATCGTCGACGGGTCGTAGGCCTCGGCGATCGAACCCGCAGCGACGAGCGATGCGATCGAGTTCGACAGGTACTCCTCGTCGAGTCCGTTGTTCCCGACCTCCCACTGCCCGAAGTCCAGGAACTCCTGGAACACGCTCGCGGCCAGAGCCGGGTCGTCCTGCTTGATGATGCCCTGACCCGACAGGTAGGCGACGATCGCATCGGCGTTCGCCGGGTCGTACATGAACTCCGTCGCAGCGACGATGCCGGCCAGCGTACGGACCACGTTCTCGCGGTTGCTCGCCAGCACGTCCTTGTTCACGACGTGCATCGCGTAGTGGCGCTTCTGCAGATCGCTCAGCGCAGCGATCGTCCTCCACTCGTCGGTGGTGAGCGACTCGACCTGGGCGAGCTCGTCCAGGTGGACGATCTGCGAGTCGAGCACGCCGGACACGAGCACGCCCACGTAGTCGCTGTTCGGGTCCACGACGTTGACGTCGTCGATGGTCACGCCGTCGCCGCAGCCGTCGAGGATCGCCGACAGCACCAGCCATCGCGCGTCGCCCGTCGCCTGGGCACCCACCTGCTTCCCGGCGAAGTCCGCGCAGGACTGCACCGAGGGGTCCCGGGTGATGACGATCCAGTCCTGCTTGTTCTCACCGAAGATGCCGACCATGTTCAGGCCTGCCGGCGCACCGACGAGGAACGGGTCGGTACCGATGTGGCCGCCCGACACGTCGCCGGTCTGCGTGGCCTGGACGATGTCACCACCGGAACGCATCGGCTGGATCGTCACGTTCGCACCGAACTGCTCGAAGAATCCGAACTCGGCCGCGACGTACATCGGGACGTGGTACCAGCAGCCGGGCAGGCTGCAGGCGTGCGCCCAGGTCATCGGCTCGACGTCGTCCGGTGACGGGGCGGGCGCCTCCTCTGCGGGCACGGCCTCCTCGGTCGCCGCGGGTGCCGGCGCCGGCTCCGGGGTGGCCTCCTCGGCCCCGCCGCAGGCGGCGAGCAGGACGGCGACCGCCGCCACTGCCACCGCGGTGCGGCTCCCGATCCGCCGCCGCTTACCAACGATTGCGGTCATGCGAGTCTCCAATTCATCGCTCCCGGTCCGGGAGCACCCCCGCGCGGCGGGCGCCGAGCGGTCGACACCGAGGACCGCGCGAGGCGGGGACATCTTCTCGCTCGCCCTTGACGTCGTTGTTCCATCGATTGCAGGCCCTAACATAGCCAAGTCCGGATCACCCCCGGACAGCGTCACCGAGGTCGAGAACGCCTCGGGGGGCACCGGAACGGGCTGGGCCAGAGCCGGCTCCGCCAGCCGGGCGGCCATTAGGAGCAGCCATGCGCGACCGACTCGAGAACCCGCCTCCCGTCGCCGAGCGGCCCAGGACCGTGGCGTTCCTCGGGCTCGGGGACATGGGACAGGTCATCGTCCCGCGGCTGCTGGCGGCCGGTCACCGGGTCGTCGGCTGGAACCGCTCACCGGGCC
>JBEAQO010000002.1:0-8122 GCA_041163825.1 Actinomycetota bacterium
CGGGCTGCCGCCCACCCTGCGCTACCGGCGCGAGCACGTGCGCTGCGGCAAGGAGGGCTGCACGGCGTGTCCGCACGGTCCGTACTGGTACGCCTACTGGCGCGAGGACGGTCGCACCCGCAAGCGCTACGTCGGCCGCCACCTGCCGGGAGAGCCGACCGAGCCGGTCGTGCCCGATGCTGCGACCTCACGGCCGCGCCGCGGTGGGGGTTCCGCGTGAGCTCGGACGTCGAGGCGGTCCTCCGCCGCATCGTCAAGGCCTACGACGTCCGCGGACTCGTCGGTGAGGAGCTCGACGAGGATGTGGCCGAGCGCCTCGGCGCGGCCGCCGTCCCGGTGCTGCTCGGGGACTCGGGCACGATCGTGCTCGCCCGCGACATGCGACCGTCGTCGGAGGGACTCGCCGCGGCGTTCGCCCGCGGTGCGACCTCGCGCGGTGCTGACGTGGTCGACATCGGACTCGCCTCGACGGACGGGCTCTACTTCGCCTCCGGCACGCTCGGTGCGGCGGGGGCGATGTTCACCGCCAGCCACAACCCGGCCGCCTACAACGGGATCAAGCTCTGCCGAGCCGGAGCGGCTCCGGTCGCGATCGACAGCGGGCTCGCGGAGCTGCGCGACCTCGCCATCACCGGAGCGGTGCCGCCGACCGAGTCACCCGGCAGCGTGAGGACGCTGGACCTCACGGAGCGCTACGCGGCGCACGTCCGTTCGTTCGTGGACGCATCCCGGCTCGCGGGCATCAGCGTGGTCGTGGATGCCGGGAACGGGATGGCCGGTCATGTCTGGCCCGCGATCGCCGAGGGCCTGCCCATCACGACCGTCCCGCTCTACTTCGAGCTCGACGGCACCTTCCCCAACCATCCGGCGGACCCGCTCGACCCGGCCAACCTCCTGGACCTCGAGGCCGCGGTCCTCGAGCACGGTGCGGACCTCGGGCTCGCGTTCGATGGCGATGCCGATCGCGTGATCGCCGTCGATGCGGCGGGTCGGGTCGTGCCGGCATCGTCGATCGGCGCGGTCGTCGCGGAGCGACTGCTGGCGCGGGATCCCGGTGCGACCGTGCTGCACAACCTCATCTGTTCGCGCTCGGTGCCCGAGGCGATCCTCGCGGCAGGCGGCGTCCCGGAGCGCACCCGTGTGGGACACTCGTTCATCAAGCGCCGGATGGCCGAGACCGGTGCCGTGTTCGCCGTCGAGCACTCCGGCCACTTCTACTTCCGCGACAACTTCGGGGCCGACTCCGGCGCGGTCGCCGCGCTGCTGCTGCTCGAGGCGCTCGGGAGCGCGGGTCGGCCGCTCGCCGAGGTCGTCGCCCCCCACGGGGCGCGGCCGACCACGGGCGAGCTGAACCACCGGGTCGAGGACGTCGCTGCGGCGACGGCGCGGGTCGAGGCCCGGTTCGCTGGGCGGGGGCGGGCGGACCACCTCGATGGCCTCACGGTCGAGCTCGCCGCCGGCTGGTTCAACCTGCGGCCGAGCAACACCGAGCCGCTCCTGCGCCTGAACGTGGAGGCGCAGGACGAGGTCGCGCTGCGTAGCATCCGCGACGAGGTCGAGGCCGTGCTCGCCGAGGGGAGCGCGTGACCGGAGCGGTCCGAGCGGGCCGCGCCCGGACGATCGGATCGCCGAACGCTCCGATCGCCGAACGCTTCACCGTCCGAACGCTTCACCGTCCCCACGACCCGGAGGCAGGCACCGATGGCACTCGACGCCCGACTGCTCGACATCCTGGTCTGTCCGGCCTGCCGTTCCGGCGTCGAGCACAAGGAGCGACGCCACGTCGTCGTGTGCACGGAGTGCGGTCGTCGCTACCCGGTGCGTGACGGCATCCCGGTGATGCTCGTCGAGGAGGCCGCACCGCCCGCACGCGGGCGCTGAGCCGCGGCTCGTCGCCCCGTCCACAGGATGGCCCGGAGGTTCGGGCCGCCGTCGTGGCGGTCGGCTGTACTGGGACGGTGCTCGAACTCCTCGTCCCGTCCCGTTGCCTGGCCTGCCGTGCTCGGGCGCCGATGCCCTGGTGTCCGCGCTGCGCCGCCGAGGTCGTGGCGCTCCCTGCCGGCTGTCCGCGGTGCGCAGGTGTCGGGCTCGGGCACGCCTGCTTCGGCAGCCCCGCGGCCATCGACGCGACCGTCGCGGCGTACGACTACCGCGGGGTCGTGTCCGCGGCGATCGTCACGGCCAAGCTCGGCGGAGCCCGGAGCGGCTGGGCCGGTCTGGCCGAGGCGCTCGCGCAGCGCGTCGCTGCCTCGGCCCTCGAGGTCGACGTCATCACCTGGGTCACGACCGACCCCCGTCGTGCCCGCCAGCGCGGCGGGGACCATGCGTTCGCCATCGCGCGTGCCGTCGCCGATCGCGTGGGTCTGCCCCTCGCCCGCCTCCTCGATGCCAAGGAGCGTCCGGGCGGGGGCGATCGCTACCGCGCGCGTCACGCCCTTCCGGCGACGGACGTCCTCCTGGTCGACGACGTCATGACGACGGGCAGGACGGCGCTGGCCGCGGCATCGGCGCTGCGCCGGGCCGGCGCAGGAGGCGTGACCCTCGCCGTCATCGCCCGGGCCGGCGATCATCCGCTCGGTGCCGTCGCCCGGGACCCCCGGCCGGGGACGCTCGGACGCCACGGCCTACCATCGGGGCCGAGGGGGCGCCGGCGCGGGCTGCGCCGGAGCGCCCCCGTCCCGTGACCGCGCGGGACCCGCCGCTCCCCGAGAGGATCGAAGCTCCATGCTCGACCGCATCCTTCGCGCCGGCGAGGGCCGACAGACGAAGCGCTTCCAGCGCGTCGTCGAGGAGGTGAACGGCCTCGCGGACGCCATGGCGGCGCTCACCGATGCGGAGCTGCGCGCGCGCACCGACATCCTCCGCGAGCGCGTCGGGCAGGGCAGCACGCTCGACGCGATCCAGGCCGAGGCCTTCGCGCTGGTCCGCGAGGCGGCGTGGCGCGTGCTCGGACAGCGGCCGTTCGACGTCCAGGTGTTCGGTGCTGCGGTGCTCCACGCGGGCAACATCGCGGAGATGCGGACCGGTGAGGGCAAGACCCTGACCTCGACGATGCCGGTGTTCCTCAACGCCCTCGGTGGGCGCGGTGTCCACGTCGTCACGGTCAACGAGTACCTGGCGCAGCGCGACGCGGACTGGATGGGTCGTGTCCACCGATCCCTCGGGCTCACCGTCGACGTCGTCGTCGCGGGGCGCACCCGCGAGGAGAAGCAGCGCGCCTACGCGGCGGACGTGACCTACGGGACCAACAACGAGTTCGGGTTCGACTACCTGCGCGACAACATGGTCCTCGACCGCTCCCAGCAGGTCCAGCGTGGCCGCAACATGGCGTTGGTGGACGAGGTCGACTCCATCCTCGTCGACGAGGCGCGCACCCCGCTGATCATCTCCGGCCCCGCGGAGCGCTCGGCGGACCTGTACCGCACGTTCGCGCGCCAGGTCGTGCCGAACATGGTTCGGGGTGCGGACGACTCCCGCCCCGGGGAGTCGACGGGCGATTACGTCGTGGACGAGGCCAAGCGCACCGTCGCGGTCACGGAGGAGGGTGTTGCCAAGGTCGAGCGCATCCTCGGGGTCGACAACCTCTTCGAGTCCGTGAACACGCCGCTGATCCACCACCTGCAGAACGCGCTCAAGGCGCGCGACCTCTACCGGCGCGACCGCGAGTACCTCGTCGTGGACGGGGAGGTCCGCATCGTCGACGAGAACACCGGGCGCGTGCTCGAGGGTCGCCGCTACTCCGAGGGCCTCCATCAGGCGATCGAGGCCAAGGAGGGGGTGGCGATCAAGGACGAGAACCAGACGCTTGCCACCATCACGCTCCAGAACTACTACCGCCTCTACGACAAGCTCGCAGGGATGACGGGCACGGCGAAGACGGAGGAGGTCGAGTTCCTCGAGATCTATGGTCTCGGCGTCGTCGAGGTCCCGACCAACCGTTCGGTGGTGCGCGACGACGCGGCCGACCTCGTCTACAAGACCGAGGCCGCGAAGTACGACGCGGTCGTCGACGAGATCGCGGCGTGCCACGAGGACGGTCAGCCCGTCCTCGTGGGCACCACCTCGGTCGAGAAGTCGGAGCTGCTCTCGGGGCTGCTGCGCCGTCGCGGGATCGCGCACGAGGTGCTCAACGCCAAGAACCATGCGCGGGAGGCGGACATCGTCGCGCAGGCGGGGCGGCGTGGTGCGGTGACGGTCGCGACGAACATGGCCGGTCGCGGGACCGACATCGTGCTCGGGGGCAACGCCGAGGTCCTCGCGCGCAGGGAGCTCGCGAAGCTCGGACCCGATGCCGGTGAGGCGGCGCGCGAGGCGGCGCTCGAACGGGCGCTGGAGCGGATCGCGCCGGAGCTCGCGGCCGAGGGCGAGGAGGTCAAGGCCGCCGGAGGGCTCATGGTCATCGGCACCGAGCGCCACGAGTCGCGTCGCATCGACAACCAGCTCCGCGGCCGATCCGGGCGACAGGGGGACCCGGGTGCGAGCCGGTTCTTCCTCTCGCTCGAGGACGACCTGATGCGCCTGTTCAACGCGGCGGCCGTCGACCGCATCATGACGCGCCTGCGCATCCCTGATGACGTGCCCATCGAGCATGCGCTCGTCAGCCGTGCGGTCGCCAACGCCCAGCGTCAGGTCGAGAGCATCAACTTCGACCGACGCAAGAACGTGCTGAAGTACGACGACGTGATGAACGAGCAGCGCAAGGTCGTCTACGACCAGCGCCAGCGCCTGCTCGAGGGCGACGCTGCGTTCGTCGCCGAGCTCGCGAGCAAGTACCTCGACGACGTCGTCGTCGACCTGGTCGGCGAGCACTGCCCCGAAGGGACCTTCGCGGAGGACTGGGACCTCGATGGGCTGGGGCTGCGGCTCGGGGCGGTCTGGGACCTCGGCCTCGACCTCGCCTCCCTCGACCTCGAGACCATCGAGCAGGGCGAGTTGGTCCGCCTGTTGCGGGAGGATGCGCGCGCGGCCCGTGGGCGACGCGAGGTCGAGGTCGGTGGGCCCGAGGTGCTGCGCGAGGTCGAGCGACGTGTCATCCTGACCGTCATCGACCGCAAGTGGCGCGAGCACCTCTACGAGATGGATGCGCTGCGCGACGGCATCGGGCTGCGGGCGGTCGGCCAGCGGGACCCGTTGACGGAGTACCGGCGCGAGGCCTACGACTCCTTCGCCGAGATGATGTCGGGGGTCAAGGAGGAGGCGGTCACCTACGTCTTCCGCGTCCCGGTCGAGCACGTCGGTCCCGGGGGGGCGGACCAGGGTGACGTCGCCCGCTCCGTGCCGCTCGGGCGCCGCGCGACGGTGACGACCGCATCCGCCGCGGCCAGCGCCCGAGCGGCCGGAGCCGCTGGTGGGGGCGGGGAGCCGGGGACCGAGGTCCGCCGCCGGGAGGACGGCTCGACCGTGCGCGCCGTGGCTGCCGGGGGGACCTACACGTCCGACGAGCAGGTCGGGCGCAACGACCCGTGTCCGTGCGGCAGCGGTCGCAAGTTCAAGCGCTGCCACGGTTCGGCCTGAACCCGCCGCCATCACGCTCAGGCGGCCGGGTCGCCTCCGGGATCCTCCTCGGCGTCGGCGGGCTCGAGCGGGTCGGTGTCGGGCTCCTCCTCCGCGTCGCCCCCCGCGCCGGACTCCTCCGTCTCGTCGAACGCGTCCCGTGGTGGGGGAACGAGGCGGAGCCTCGAGGTCGAGAGGGCGGGAAGGCCGCCCTCCGGCGGCGCGAGGTCGGTGGCCAGCCAGACACCGTTGCAGCGGTCGAGACGCACGGCGATGGCGCGACTCCGTCCCTGGTGATCGATGACGACGGCGGACTCCGCAGCGTCGTCCCCCTGGCGCTGGCAGCGGACCGAGCGCACGCTCGGCGGGGCGTCGGTCGATGGCCGTCGGCGTCGCCGCCGGGTCGCCACGACGCGCTGCCAGTAGCGCACGCGCAGCGCGACCGCGGGGGTCACGAGCCGGTCGAGCTGGCCGGCCGGCCGATGGCCGTCGAGCACCTCGATGAGCATCATGGCGAGGAGCGCGGCGAAGGACGCGAGCCAGGCGTCGCTGGTCGTTCCCTCGTGCGGGTCCGGCACGGGACCGATCGGGGCGCTCATGGCCGCGTCCCGTCGACGGCATCGACGTCGTCGACGACCGAGGTCCGGTCGAGCGGCAGCCCCGCGACCACGTAGCGGTCGAGGTGCCACCGCAGCCAGACCCGTGAGGTCGTCCCGGTCGAGTCGCGCGCGGTCGCCACGACCGGCCACGAGGTCGTCCTCGCCAGCCGGAGGTCCGTGGTCGGCAGCCCGAGGTCGTCGAGCGCGCGCCGGGCGGAGTCGAGCAGCAGCGCATCGGTGATCGGCGAGGTGTCCGGCTCGAGCACCTCCGGATCCGGTGCGGGCAGTGCCCATGGGGTTCCCGCCAGCCGTGCGCCCTCGGGCCCGAGGGCGACCGGCACGGCAAGACGCTCGACCGGCCCCGCACCATCGTCGACCAGGACGGTCACCACGACCGCATCGCCCGACGGCCGTTCGAGCGCCTCGAGGACGACGAAGGGGTCCGACGTCGTCGTGCGCGCGGTACGTCGTGCGACGAGGACGGCGAGCGCGGCCGCTTCCTCGGTCCCGCCGGTCACGCGCCAGGTCGCGCGCTGCTCGTCGAGGGCCGGCCCCGGTGCGACGATCGGTGCCGGTCCCGCGGGTCCCGCCGGTCGTTCCGGTGTCCGAGCGGGCGATGGGATCGGCGATGCCATCGCCGCCGGTGCTCGCTCCGACGCGCCGTCGCGACGGTTCCCGAGCGCACCCAGGGCATCGATGGGCGGGAGGAGCGCGATGAGGCTCGCACCCGCCACGACGAGGCCGATCGCCCTCGTCCGACGTCCACCGCCAGGGCGTCCGCTCAGGGCACCCGCTCCGTCGTGCTGGTCCTCGAGGTCCTTCTCCGGTCCGTGCTGTTCCTTCGAGTCGCGCATGGCGCTCCCTCCTCCCGTCCCCCAACGGGGTCCCGCACCGCTCCCCGCGCGGCCCCCCTCCCCAGCTCCCATCCCCCCCGTCCTCCGGACGGGCCGTGCAGCGTCCCCGGGGGCGCCGGACCGATCCGCCGATCCACCGGGGGTGGGTCGGCCCCGCCGGGGCGAGCGGGGCCGACCGGTGACGGCTCGGAGGGGCTGTCCCGTCGCCGTCACGGATCCCGATCGGGATCGTGCGACCACGCTAACGACGCGTCCGTCGGTGGCCCACGGCGGGATCGGCCGGCCTGTGGATGGCGCAGGGTCGGCGGAGCGTCCGAGCGACGGACGTCCAGCGCCCTGCGGCGCCGCCCGGCCGGGTGCTCGGACGACCTACCCTCGATGGAGGGCGGCGGTGCCCGGGCGGTCCGCTCGGGGGAGCGGAGCCAGCGTTGGGCGCGAGCGGCGGGACCGTGCGTCGCGAGCTCGACGATGCCGCGCGGCGCGAGCGCTTCGAGGACGAGGTGCTGCCGCTCCTCGACCGGCTCTACGCGGCGGCGCTGCGCTACACCCGCAACCCGACCGACGCCGAGGACCTCGTGCAGGAGACCGTCGTCAAGGCCTTCCGGTCGTTCCACCAGTACGAGCAGGGCACCAACCTCAAGGCCTGGCTCTACCGGGTCCTGCACACCACCTTCCTCTCGATGCAGCGGGCCCGTGGACGGCGCCCGCTCGAGGCGACGCTGGAGGACGTCGAGGGGATGGGCGATGCCGAGCGGGCGTTCTCGGGCAGCGGCGTCGGCGCCTCCGCCGAGTCCGAGGCCCTCGCGGCGATCGGTTCGGACGAGATCCGAGACGCGCTCGCGGGGCTGCCCGCACCCTTCCGGCTCGCCGTCTACCTCGCCGACGTCGAGGGCTTCGCATACCGTGACATCGCCGAGATCATGGGCACCCCGGTCGGCACCGTGATGTCACGCCTGCACCGCGGCCGGACCGCGCTGCGTGCCGCGCTGGTGCGGGAGGGTCGAGCCCAGGGCGCGGACGTCGCCGAGGAGGCGTCGTGATGGGGACGGGCACGCCCGAGGTCAACTGCGCCGAGGCGCTCGAGCGCGTCGAGCTCGCGCTCGATGGGGTCCTCGCCGAGGCCGAACGAGCGCAGCTCGAGCTCCACCTCGAGTCCTGTCGCGACTGCGCGGGGCA
>JBEAQO010000003.1:0-8644 GCA_041163825.1 Actinomycetota bacterium
TCAGCAGCAGGCCCTGCGAGGCCGTGAAGGTCACCCCGAGCGCACCGGCCTGGACCGCACCGTGCAGCGCGCCGGCCGCGCCGGCCTCGGACTGCAGCTGGGTGACGACCGGGACGGTCCCGCAGGTTCGCGCGACCCTGCGACGACCACGTGCCCGCCAGCTCGCCCATGGGTGAGGACGGGGTGATCGGGTAGAGGCCGACGGTCTCGCCCAGCGTGTAGGCAGCCGCTGCGGCCGCCTCGTTGCCGTCGATGCAGACGCGGGGCACACGGGGCTCCTCGGCCGGGCCGCCCCTCGAGCCAGCGGCGGGCGAGCGGGACGACGGTGCAGCGGCGTGTCCGATGCGCCGGTGACCCGACCCTACGCCGCGCCACCCATGCCCGGAGCGGCCGCAGGTCCCCCATCACCGGGACCATCTACCCCCTCCACCTGCGCCACCCGCTCGACACGGAGCTCGGCGACACGGCGCCCCTGGACCCGCCGGACCTCGAAGCGGTGGCCCTCGAGCTCGACGCGGTCACCGACGCGCGGGGAGCGGCCGAGCGAACCGAACACCAGCCCCCCGGCCGAGTCCCACGGCTCCTCGGGCAGTTCGACCCCGAGCACAGCGGCGAGCTCGTCGACCGGGAGCCGCCCATCGATGCGGAACGCCGCGCCCTCGGCGACCACGAGCTCCTCGGCCTCGTCGTGCTCGTCGACGATCTCCCCCACGATCTCCTCGAGGATGTCCTCGATGGTCACGAGGCCCACGACCTCGCCGTACTCGTCGACCACGAGCGCCAGGTGCGTCGCCGCACGCTGGAGGTCGCGCAGCAGGTCATCGGCCCGCTTGCTCTCCGGGAAGAACGTCGGTTCGCGGACCAGGTCGCTCCAGCCGGTCGAGCCCGTCGGCCCGGCCGGGTCACCGGCGACCGAGCGAGCGAGGACGTCCTTGGCGTGCACGACGCCCACGATGCGGTCCGCGTCGAGGGGGTCGTGGACCGGCAGACGAGAACGTCCCTCCGCCACCACCCGAGCCAGCACCTCGTCGATGGGCGCGTCCGCCGCCACCGTCACCATGTCCGGACGGGGCACCATGATCTCGCGAGCGCTCGTGTCGCCGAGCTCGAAGATGGAGCGGATCATGCGCCGCTCCTCCGGCTCCACCTCCTCGTCCACCACCTCGCCGAGCTCCTCGTTGCCCTCGGGAGCTGCGGGCCCCTCGTCCCCCGCCGACCTCCCGCTCGCGAGGAACCGGCCGAGCGCGACGGACGAACGCGCCAGCGGCGAGACGGCGCGCACGACCGCGCGTGCCGGCACGGCGAGCACCAGCCCGACGGACTCGAGTCGGCGCAGGGTGAGCGAGCGCGGCGCCGCCTCGCCGAGCACGAGACTCAGGACCACCACGACCGCGACGGTCCCCCCGCCGATCGCTGCGCCCGGCGCCTCGGGGATCAGGGTCGTGAGGAGACGCAGGGTGACCAGCGTGGTCGCGACGCGGACCGCGATCGTGAGCAGGAGCACCGCATCGACGACGCTCGCACGATGCTCCACGAGCCACAGCAGCGCGGACGCGCCACGACGGGCCTCCTCGTCGAGACGGAGCGCTCGGACGACGTCGGTGCGGGTGGCCGCGGTCTCGACCGAAGCGAGCACGGCGCTCGAGACGACCAGTGCGAGCAGGGCGAGCATCGCCTCGACGGCACTCATCGGTGACGGCGCTCGAACGCCTCGAGCAGACCACCGGTGAGGGCGGTCATCACGCGCTCCTCCTCGGGTTCGGCATGGTCCATCCCGAGCAGGTGGAGGATCCCGTGGACGGTGAGCATCCGTAGCTCGGCGCCGAGCGTCACCCCGTGCTCGGCCGCTTGCCGGGCGACGTAGGCGGGGCACAGCACGACGTCGCCGAGGACGCTCGGACCGCCGGGCGCGGACTCACCGGGCTCGTCGATCGGGAACGCGAGCACGTCGGTCGGGCCCTCGTTCGAGAGGTGCTCGGCGTTGAGGCCGGCGATCGTCGCCTCGTCGACGAGCAGCAGGGCGAGCTCCATCTCCGCGGGCACCCGTCGCTCGGCGAGCACGAAGTGGGCGAGCTCGACGAGGTCCTCGTGCGCCACCTCGAGCTCCTGCTCGTCAGCGAGGTACACGGCCATCTAGGCGCGCTCCGCCGGCTCGTCGGAGACGCCGGGTGACCCGCTGACCGGGAGCACCTGCACCGGCGCCGCACCGTCGGAGGGTCCCGCGTGACGCTCGTAGGCCTCGACGATGCGCTGGACGATGGGATGCCGCACGACGTCGGCAGCATCGAGCTGCGCGAACGCGACGCCATCGATCCCACCGAGGATGTCGCGCACGACCCGCAGCCCGGAACGCTTGCCGCTGGGCAGGTCCACCTGGCTGATGTCGCCCGTCACGACGACCCGGGCGTTGAACCCGATGCGGGTGAGGAACATCTTCATCTGCTCGGGCGTCGTGTTCTGCGCCTCATCGAGCACGATGAAGGCGTCGTTGAGGGTCCGTCCGCGCATGTAGGCCAGCGGCGCGACCTCGATGGTCCCCCGGTCGACGTGCGCGACGAGTTCCTCCGCCTCCATCATGTCCTGCAGCGCGTCCCACAGCGGCTTCAGGTAGGGATCGATCTTCTCGTGCAGCGTGCCCGGCAGGAAGCCGAGCCGTTCACCCGCCTCGACCGCAGGCCGCGTCAGCACCAGCCGGTTGACCTGCTTGGAGCGAAGCGCCTGGACGGCCGCGCCCATCGCGAGATAGGTCTTGCCGGTGCCCGCAGGCCCGATGCCGAACGTGACGGTGTTGGCGCGGATCGCGTCGAGGTAGCGCTTCTGGCCGATCGTCTTCGGACGGACGACGCGACCGCGGTGCGTCACCAGGACGTCGGAGAGGACGTCGCTCGGGCGCTCCCCCGCCGCGTCGCGCAGGATCCGCAGCGTCTGCGCCACCGTCCCGCGGTCGATCGACTGCCCACGACCCAGCAGCAGGACGAGCTCCTCGAACACCTGCGCGGTGCGGGCGGCCTCGGCCGGGTCCGAGGACGTGATCGAGATCTCGTTGCCACGGACGTGGATGTCGGCGCCCACGGCGTCCTCGACCTGCCGGAGGAGCTCGTCGCGGGTCCCGAGCAGCGCGACCATCGACTGCGCGCTGGGCACCAGGACCTTGATGGTCACGGGCCCGGCCGCCCCGTCGGTATCCGCCCCCTCCCCGGACTCGATGCCCGTCGGGACGGGGGCTGCGGTGGCACCGACCACGTGCGCGGGCTGCTCCTGGGCGGCGACACCCGTCGGGACGCTCGACGGCGATCCTACCGCCACGCCGTCGCCCCGTCGGGACCGCTCGCCTCGCGCTCCATGCGCCCGAACCAGGCCGAGAGGACCGCGACGAGCGCGAGGCCCGCGTGCTCCGAGCGAAGCACGGACGGACCGAGCCCGAGGGCGCGCGCACCGCGTCCTCGCGCCAGCTCGAGCTCATCGACCGTGAGCCCGCCCTCCGGGCCGACCACGATGAGCACGCGCTCCGGCGCGCCGCCCGGCTCGCCGAGGACCTCGCGCGGCCCGGGCGCCCCCGGCACTCCGACCAGCACGACGTCGTCCGGCTCGAGACCGGCGAGCGCGTCCTCGAGCCGCGCGGGCTCCTCGATGGTCGGCACGTGGGCCCGACGCGCTTGGCCGGCCGCTGCGAGCGCCACGGCACGGGCCCGTTCGACCAGCGCTCGTCCGCCCGTCGCGTCCGGCCGGACGACACCGCGCTCGCTCACCAGCGGCACGACCGCATCGACGCCCACCTCGACCGCGAGCCGCACGGCCTCATCGAATCCCCGCCCCTTGGGAAGGGCCTGGACGAGCACGATGCGCGGGGCCCGCAGGGGCTCGGTGACCACCGGCCCCTCGAGGACGACGCTGCTCGCGACGAGTCGACCGGCCCCGAACCGACCGGCACCGTCGCTCACCACGAGGCGAGCACCGTCCGAGAGTCGGAGCACCCGACGCAGGTGGTGACGGAGGTCGTCGGTCAGGGGGAGTTCGCCGACGTCGGGCAACCGGGGGACGTGCACGAAGGGCGTCCGGCTCACCGCTGCAGCGCCTCGCGCAGTCGCTGGAGCCGACCGACCGGCGGCCGATCGAGGCGCTCGCCCCGCAGTCGCGCCAACCGTTCGATGAGCGCACGCTGGTCCTCGTCGAGGTCGGTCGGGACCTCGACCTCGACGCGCAGGAGCAGGTCGCCCGGCCGGCCTCCGCCCCGGGCAGGGAGCCCCGCTCGACGGACCGTGAGGACGGTGCCGGGCCGCACCCCGGCCGGCACATCGACCTCCAGCTCCTCGCCGGCGAGGTCCGTCGTGCGCACGCGCGCACCCAGCGCCGCATGGCTGAACGGGACCTGCAGCTCCGCGAGGAGGTCCCGTCCGCTCCGCAGGAACACCGGGTGGTCCTCGACCTGCACCTGGACGTACAGGTCACCCGCCGGGGTCCCGCGGCGTCCTGCCTCGCCCTGTCCGACCAGGGGCACGCGATCGCCATCCTCCACGCCCGCGGGCACGGCGACCCCCACGACGCTCCGCTGGAGCGTGCGTCCCTCGCCGCGGCAGTCCGGGCAGACCTCGCCGATCGTGCGCCCGTCGCCGCCACAGGCGGGGCAGTTGGTCGCCGTCGTCATCTGACCGAAGGCGGTGCGCACGGTCCGGCGGACCGCGCCCGCTCCGCCGCAGGTGGAGCAGCGTTCCGGGGGTCGACCCGAGGCATCCCCGCTCCCCGCGCACGGTTCGCAGGGACGAGCGACCTCGACCTCCACCTCGCGCTGCGTGCCCGTCGCGACCTCCTCGAGGCGGAGCGTGACGGTCACCAGCACGTCGCGACCCCTCCCCGTGGCCGCCCCGTTGCCGCGCCCACCGGCGAAGGGCGCCCCGAAGAACGCGTCGATGACGTCGCCGATCCCCCCGAGGCCGCCGCCGAACCCGAAGGGGTCGCCCCCCCTCGCGCCACCCTCCCCCTCGTCGCCGAAGCGGTCGTAGCGTCGTCGTCGCTCCGGGTCGGAGAGCACCTCGTAGGCGCGGGTCACCTGCTTGAAGCGCTCCTCATCCCCACCGGCGTCCGGATGGTGCTCACGCGCCTTGCGTCGGTAGGCCCGCTTGATGTCGTCCGGGCTCGCGTCGCGTCCGACGTCGAGCACCGCGTAGAGGTCGCTCATGATCGCTCGCCGGCGTCATCGCCCGCGAGGACGTCGAGGGTCCGCTGCAGCTGCTCCGCGACCATGCGCACGGTCGCGAGCACCCGGGCGTAGTCCATCCGGGTCGGTCCGATCACGCCCAGCGAACCGGCGCTCACCACGCGGTAGCGCTGCGCGACCAGCGACGTCGAGCGCAGGTCCTCCACCTCGTGCTCCTCGCCGATCCGCACCGTCGGACCCGTCCCGGACGCACCCTCGGGCGTCTCGGTCGCCGCGGCCAGCGCCCGCGCGACGGTCGATCGCTCCTCGAGCAGGTGCAGCAGCCGTCCGAGCTCGTCCCGCTCGAGCGCTGCGTCCCCGACGAGCGAGGCCTGCCCCCCGACGAACACCTGATGGACGGCGTCGTCGACCAGTTCCGAGTCGAGCGCGCTGGCGATCGAGCGCACCACCTCGCGCAGTTCCGTCGGTGCGGCGTCGACGAGCGCCCGGACCGCGCGAGGGACGTCGGCCAGGCGCAGGCCGATGACCCGGTCCGCGAGCATCGCGCGGACTCGATCGATGTCGTCCTCCGTGATCGCCGCCGGCAGCTCGACGAGGTGCTTGTCGACCGCACCGGTGTCGGCCACGACGAGGAGGAGCGCGGTGCGCGGGCCGAGCGCGACGAGCTCGAGCAGCTTGAGACGAGCGGAGACGACGGCCGGGGAGATGACGAGGGAGACGAGACGGGTGAGCTGGGAGAGCACCGTCGAGGTGCGCGCGAGCAGGTCCTCGACGTCCCGCGCGCTGGCGAGGACCTCGCCGACGACGCCGCTGCGCGGGTCGTCGGGCCCGGGGTCGCCATGCAGGCCATCGACGAACACGCGATACCCGCGATCCGTCGGCACCCGACCCGCCGAGGTGTGGGGTTGGACGATGAGCCCGAGCTCCTCGAGCGCAGCCATCTCGTTGCGCACGGTCGCCGGCGAGCACTCGAGCCCCGCCACCTCGACGACCCGCCGGGAACCCACCGGCTCCCCACGGGCGACGAACTCGCTGACCACGGCGCGCAGCACCGCGCGCTTGCGGTCGTCGAGCACGATCGGGCTGGACGCGATCGCCCCGGAGGGCACCGACTCCGCCGCGGGCGCGGCCAGCCGCAGGGAGTGGCCGACGGGATCGCGCGCGACGACCACGTCGTCGCCGCCACCGGAGCGCGCCACCATCACCTCCCGCGGACCGCCCCGCCGTGCCGCAGGGGGGCCGGTCCGAGGGTAGCGCTGGCACTCTCGCCACCCGTCTGCCAGCCGATCGGGCCCCGGATGGCGACGCCGTGGGCCGTGCCGGCCCCGGACCGCGCGGACGGTCCGGGGACCCCATCGAGCGCGTAGCGTGGCGGCCGACGTGCTCGGTCGGACCGAGCCCCGACCCGAGGCGTACGACGATGAGCGGCGGAGCGGACCCGGACCCGCGCAGCACCGCGGAGGTGCTCGCCTCCGTGGTCGTCAACACCCAGGCGCTCGTCACGCGCGAGGTCGAGCTGCTCGGCCTCGAGGTCCGGCGCATCGTGACCGAGAAGACGATCGCGCTCGTGCAGCTCGTCTCCGCGGCGGTCGCCGGCATCGTCGTGCTGGCGCTGGCAGCGGTCGCGGTCGCCATCGCGATCGAGCCGCTCCTCCCGGCACGTTGGATGGCGTGGGCGATCGTCGCGGCCGTGACCGCGCTGCTCGCGTGGACGGTGCTGGCGCTCGCCTGGCGCCGGCTGTCCCGTTCCTGGCTGCCCCGCCGGACCCTCACGTCGCTCGAGGAGACCTCGGCATGGGCCCGTCGGACGCTGCGCACCTCGGGCGACGCCGAGGGGGACGCCCGACCGGAGCCCCCGCGTTGAGCGCGCTCGATGCGGCGAGCGGCGAGGTCGGGCGCGCACGGGCCCGGATGGCCGGAGCGCGTGAGGAGCTGCGTCGGAGCGTGGCCGCCGACGGTGACGGCCCGGCTCGCGACATGGCGGACGCGTTGCGTCGGCTCGACGCCCTGCGTGCGGCGCTCGCCCGCGACGTCGACACCCTGCGCGATCGCGCCCTCGGTGTGCTCACGGCCGAAGGTGCGGACCCGGACGGCGACGGCCTCGCGCGCACGCGCAGCGGCCGCGACCTCGGTCGGATCGCGGCGGGACTCGGCCTCGTCGGGGTCGCGGCCGCCGCGCTCGGCGGCCGGCGTCGGCGCACGCGACGGCGCGAGGACCTCACGCTCGAGGCGCAGGCACGACGGCTCGCCGAGGAGCTGCGCCGCAGTACCCCCGACGCGCCCCGCCCGCGCCGCGGCCGTGGGCTGCTCGTGCTCGGCGGGCTGGTCGGAGCCGGCGCGGCGATCGCCGTCGCGATGCGACGCCGCGACGCCGACGAGGACCTCTGGCTCCCCGAGGGCTGATCACCGATGCGCATCGGACCCTCCCCCGATGAGCTCGCGCTGGCACGCGCCGAACTCGGCGTCGGCTCGGATGCGGACGAGGCCGACCTCAGGCGCGCGTTCCGTGCCCTCGCGCGCGCGCACCACCCGGACCACGGGGGCGACGCGCTGCGCTTCGACCGGGCCCGCCGAGCGTTCGCGCTGCTCACCGAAGCATCGCAGCCCGCTCCCCCGCGCGTGGGTGCCGGCCGCCCCTCGAGGCGCGCACGCGAGGCGTCGGCACCGCCGGTGTCGCTGGAACCGGCAGCTATCGACCCCGCCGGGCGCGCGGCCGTCCTGGCAGGACGGCGAGCGCTCGAGCCCACGGTCCTCGCGGGGCTGCTCCTGACCGACGAGGGGACGATCGCCCCATTCCGCGCGACGAGCCGGGCCCCGGGCGCCCGGACGAACCGGATGGCGCACGCGCTCGCCGAGGGGTCGACCTCACGGCTCGCGATCGCACTGCGGCCGGTCGAGGGCGGCACGGTCCTTCGGACCGAACTCGTGGCCGTGCCCCGTCGTGCGCGCCGGGCCCTCGACGACCTGCGCCTCGAGGGTGCCGAGCGTGGACGCGGCTGGGTGCGCACGCGCGGGTCGGCGATGACCCGGCTCCACCAGGACCACGCGGTCGAGGAGGGACTCCGAGCGGCCGTGGTGGCCGCGGTCGAGGGGCTCGCTGACCTCCTGTCCCGACTGGCGTGGCCGCTGTCGGACTGGCGCCCGACCGGCTGATCCGCCTCAGCACCCACCCGGAGGCGAGAGCACGGTCGCATCGAGCCGCTCGAGCAGCGTCGCGACCGGGACCGCGAGCCCGAGGCGCCGATCGGGGTCCCGGGCGAACACCACGCCGACGACGAGACCGTCCGTGTCGAGCACGGGCCCCCCCGAGTTGCCAGCGCGCACCTCGGCGTCGACGACGATGACCTCCGCGGGCTCGCCGAACAGCTCCCCGTCCTGCAGCGCGACGACGCGGCCGGTCGTGATGGTCGAGGGGCCGCCCTCCGGGTAGCCGACCACGATGACCGGCTCCCCGTCGCTCACGGGCTCGGCCCGCAGCTCGGCCGTGGG
>JBEAQO010000004.1:0-3533 GCA_041163825.1 Actinomycetota bacterium
GAGCTCGGGGAGGAGGCCGCCGCACGCACCCTCGCCGGGAGCGAGGCCAGCGCGGTCGCCGAGGACCTCGACCAGCGGCTGCGCGCTGCCACCGCGGAGCTCGATGCCGTGCGCGCCGAGCTCGATGCGCTCAAGCAGCGCGTCGACGGCATCCGACGTTGAGCGCCCTGACCCGGCCCGGACGCCACCGGCTCCGAGGTGATGGCGTGGCCGGGCCCTACCCTCGGGACGTGCCGAGGACCTCCGCCCCGGGCTCGTCGTCGGCCGCGCTGATCGGCGGTCGCTACGAGCTCCGCGGCCTCGTCGGTCGCGGGGGGATGGCGGACGTCCACCGAGCCCACGACCACCGCCTCGGTCGCGAGGTCGCGGTCAAGGTCCTGCACCGGCACCTCGCCGCGGACCCGACCTTCCTCGAACGCTTCCGCCGCGAAGCGGTCGCTGCCGCCGCACTCTCCCACCCCAACGTGGTCGCGGTGCACGACTGGGGCGAGGGGCCGGACGGGGCCTGGCTCGTCCTCCAGCTCGTCGAGGGGGCATCGCTGCGCGACGTCCTGCGTCGCGTCGAGCGCCTCGCTCCCGACCGCGCGCTCGCGGTGCTCGGTCCGGCAGCCGCCGGGCTCGGTGCCGCGCATGCGGCCGGGCTCGTCCACCGGGACGTGAAGCCCGAGAACATCCTGATCGGGCACGACGGCGTGGTCCGACTCACCGACTTCGGGCTGGCGCGTGCCTCGGCCGCGAGCACATCGACCTTCGGGACCGGAGTGGTCGTGGGCAGCCCCCACTACCTCGCCCCCGAGTCGGTGCTCGGCGGGGCGATCGATCCCCGCACCGACGTCTACGCGCTGGGGATCGTCCTCTTCGAGTGCTTGACCGGCGGTCCTCCGCACCACGGCGACTCGCCGCTCGCCACGGCCATGGCCCACACCACATCGGACGTCCCCGCACCCTCCCGGTTCGTCCCGACGCTGCCGGCCGCGGTCGACGAGGTCGTGCGCTGGGCCACCTCCCGTCGCCCGGAGGCGCGGTACGACGATGCGGCGGCGTTCGGCTGGGCGCTCGCCACGGCGGTCCCGGGCGGTCCCGCCCCGATCCCGCCGGAGGTGCTCGCCGCCGCCGAGCGCGACCGGGCCGCTTCGCTGCCGGACCCGGCCGCCGTGTCAACCGTCCCCCGTGCCGACGAGGAGCCCGCCCCGGGGTCCCAGGACGAGCGGTCGGACGACGGACCGCGCGGGCGCGAGGCCGTCGACGATCGCACGGTGCTCGTGGACGCGAGCCACCGGCTCGACGACCGTCGCACCCGGCGCATCGACGTGGCCGACGTCCCCACCACGGTGCTGCCCGCGCGTCGCCGCCGCACCCGACGGCTCGTCACGCTCATCACGTTCGCCGCCGTGCTCGCCGGAGGATCGACACTCCCTCCCCCGGAGACGCTCGCGTCCCTGTCGACTCGGCTCGTCGCGCTCCCGACGCTGCTCACCGGAGCGAACGCGATCGACGTGCCCGACACGACGGGGCTGGCCGAGGACGCCGCGCTCCGGCGGCTCGCCGGCATCGACGTCGAGGTCGTCGTCGCGCCGGAGCGCCTCCCCGACCGTGACGTGCCCGCCGGCCATGTGCTGGCCCAGGATCCGGTCGGTCGTGCCCGGGAGGGCTCGACCGTCTCGCTCGTCCTCTCCGACGGACCTCGTCAGGTCCGGGTCCCCGACCCCACCGCGACCGACCCCGACACCGTCGCAGCGGCGCTCCGCGAGCAGGGCCTGCGGGTCACGCGGGAGGACCGTCACGACGACGAGGTCGCCCTCGGCACGCTCGTCGCGCTGGAGCCGGCTCCCGGCTCCACGCTCGACGAGGGCGCGAGCGTCCGGATGATCGTCAGCCTCGGACCGCCGCCGGTGCCCGTCCCCGGACTCGTCGGACTGGCGCTGGGTCGTGCCTCCGAGGTCCTCCGCGAGCTCGGGCTGGAGCTCGATGTCGCTGCGCGGCGCTACGACCCCTCCCCCCCGGGCACGGTGCTGACCCAGGAGCCCGAGCCGGGCATCGATCTGCGTCGGGGCGACCTCGTCACGGTCGTCGTCTCCGACGGACCGGCGCCCGTGGAGGTGCCCAACGTCCGGGGCGAGACCGTGGGGGACGCCATCGCAGCGCTCTCCGCCCGCGGACTCGAGGTCGAGGTGATCCGCCGGGGCGGCCCCGCCGCCGCGCTCGCGCCCGACCGCGTCTACGACCAGGACCCGGGTCCCGGCGCGACCCTGCGGCCCGGCGAGACCGTCATCCTCTGGGCCTACGACGCCTGACCCGTCCGCTCCGCTCCGCCGGACCCCGGAGCGGCGATCGCTCAGCCCGCGGGCCCCAGCGTCGGCCCATCGACACGGTCCCCCGCGCGCACGATGGCCGACGCCCGGTCGTCGCCGTCCGCGACCCAGCCGAGCAGCTCGATGCCCGAGAGCGCGATGTCGTCCGCCCGGACCCCGTCGAAGGCCTCGACGAGTTCGATCTCGACGAGCGTGGTCAGTTCCGGGTTCGGCAGCGCGATGACCTGCCGGTCCCGGCCGACGTCGAGCAGGTCGACCCCGATGCGCCGGTCGCCGTCGAGGACGAGCAGGATGCGGCGGGCCCGACCGGACCGTTCGTAGGCGTCGCTGCTCGACTGGTCGCCGTTGAGCATCACGACGCGAGCGATCCACGCGGGCTCGTCGAGGACCAGCACGAGGCGGACGGACCCGCTCGGATCGCGCACGGCGCGCCATGCCGTCTCGGCCGTCCCGTCCAGCAGCGCCTCCTCCCCCTCGGAGGGCGGCACGCTGCCGACCTCGCGCACGAGGAGGACGCCCGGATCCGCCGGGTAGCGCGCCGGATCGAACCCGACCGCCGGAAGGACGGCCGGCGGGGCGAAGGGGCCGCGGCCGGCGACGACGAGGCCACCCACGACGAAGGTCACGGTGAGCGCGACCCCGAGGACGGCGAGCACCAGCCGGTCGCGGACGTGGTGGAGCGCGGAGTGCAACCGATCGGCGGCGGCCACCCCCGAGCGGCGCGCTGATGCGGCGGGAACCTGCGCCGGGAACGGCAGACGCTCGCCGCTGTCGAGGTCGGCCCCGCACGCCGGGCAGAGCTCCCGCTGCGGGTGCGCGGCCGTCCCGCACGCAGGACAGGGCCGTGGCGGCGCCGAGCGAGTCACGCCGCTCGTCGTCATCGTCCGCTCCCGCCCGTCCGGGCGAGGCCGCGCCCACGAGCGCCGAGGAGCCTACGACCTCGCACTGGTAGCGTCGCGTCCACGCAGGTCCTGCCCGGGTCGCCGCTGCGCGGAGACGGCACCCGAGGACAGCACGACGGTCCGGGACCGAGGGCCCCGGCACGGCAGCGACCGGCCGGTGGCGACCCCTCGACGGCCGCGGTGACGCGAGCCGGACCCCCTGCGGATCGCACGCCCACGCACGAGCGGATGGAGTCCGAGTTGCCCACGGAGGACACCTCGATGGTCGTCGTCATGCGTTCGGGCGCGTCGGAGGCGGATGCCGACAAGGTCGTGCGCG
>JBEAQO010000005.1:0-5371 GCA_041163825.1 Actinomycetota bacterium
GCGCCCGTCGTGCCGGGACGGGAGGGTCCGCGCGGGCAGAGGTCCCCGCGGTCGGTGCGCCGCACGACGGCGACGCACGATGGAGGGGGAACCAGATGAGCGAATCGATCCCGCCCACGCCGGCAGCGTCCGACGGGGCGACGTCCAACGACCTCCTGCTGCGCTTCGCCGCGCGGCTGATCGACGGGGTCCTGCTCGGCATCGTGCAGAGCTTCGTCGTGACGGGGCTCATCGTCGGTGCGATCTTCGGCACGGGCATCGGGAACGGCCGGGGCCTCGGGTCCGGGGTGCTCGGGAGCACCGCCTTCTCGGTCGCCTCCTTGGTCGGCTCGATCATCGGGGCGGCGATCTTCATCGGGTACTTCGCGTTCCTGGAGTCGAGCCGCGGACAGACCATCGGCAAGATGCTGGTCCGGCTCCGCGTCGAGGGCCCGGGTGGCGGGAACCCGACGCTGGAGCAGGCGATCCGCCGCAACGCCTGGCTCGCGCTCTCGATCGTGCCGTGGATCGGCGGGCTCGCCCAGTTCGCCGCCGCCGTCTACATCGCGGTCACGATCTCGCAGGGTCGGCCGTGGCACGACGCGTTCGCGGGCGGGACGCGCGTGGTCAAGGTGGCCTGACGCCGCACGGACGACGGCCCGGGCGTCCCCGTCCGGGCCGTCCCGTCCCGGGCTCGCGGTGCGCGCGGCCGGGCGCGCGTCCGGGCTCGGGCAGCTCAGAGGTCGAGCGGGCGGAGCAGGCCGGAGGCGACGTCGAGCATCGCACCGCCCGCGACGAGCCCTCCCGCCACCAGGGGCGAGGACCGGAGGAGCTCCAGGTCGGCGCGCAGCGCCTCGAGCTGGTCGGGGATGGCGCCGAACACCAGGTCCGTGGTGTCGATGCCGGTGCGGTCCTCGATCGCGGCGTGCAGGGCGGCCTCGTCGCTCTTGGCCATCCGGCAGTCGGTGTGCGGCAGCACCAGGACGCGCTCGACGCCGAGCACGTGCTCGGCGATGGCAAGCGTCCGGTGCGTCTCGTCGGTGATGCGGGCCCCGGGGTTGCGGATCACGACCGCGTCGCCGGGATCGAGGCCGAGCACCGCGAGCGTGTCGATGCGGGCGTCGATGCACGTCACGACCGCGAGCCGGCGGCGCGGCTCCCCGGTGGGAGGCAGCGGCGCCGACGCATCGGCGAAGGCGGCGTTGCCTCGGAGGACGTCGTCGAACCGCTCGGACGGGAAGGACCGCTCGTTCGCGTCGGGCATGGCGGGGCCTCGTCGATGGGCTCGGTGCGGTCGCGACCCTAGCCACGGCGGGTCGGTCCGAACCGTTAGCCTCGGGCCATGATCGACCCGCGGCGGCTGACCGACGACCTCGAGGCGACCGCCGCGGCGCTCGCCCGTCGCGGGGTGCCGCGCGAGCGCGTCGAGGCCCTCGCTGCGCTCGAACGCTCCCGACGCGCGGCCATCGGGGCGCTCGATGCCGCTCGGGCCGAGCAGCGGGCTGCATCGAAGGCCATCGGCGCGGCCGATCCCGGGGAGCGCGAGGAACGGGTCGCCGCCGCGGCGACGCTCAAGGCCCGCGTGACCGAGCTCGAGGCCGAGCTCGCACGCGTCGAGGCCGAGCACACCGATGCCTTCGCGCGCGTCCCCAACCTCGCGCACCCGGACGCCCCGGAGGGCGCGGAGGGCGATGGCGTGGTCCTGCGTGCGTTCGGGACGCGTCCGACGTTCGACTTCGCGCCCCGTGACCACGTGGAGCTCCTCGAGGCGGCGGATGCGCTCGACCTCGCGCGCGGGGCGAAGGTCTCCGGTGCGCGCTTCGCCTACCTCAAGGGGGATGGCGCGCTCCTCGAGCTCGCCCTCGTGCGCTACGCGGTCGAGGTCGCGATGCGCCACGGCCACGTGCCGGTCGTCCCGCCCGTGCTCGTGCGTGAGGATGCGATGTACGGCACGGGGTTCCTGCCGACCGACGAGCAGCAGGTGTTCCGCACGCGCGACGACGAGCTCTGGCTGGTCGGGACCTCCGAGGTCCCGCTCGCGGGCCTCCACATGGACGAGCTGCTGGAGCCCGACACGCTGCCGCTGCGCTACGCCGGCATCTCGCCGTGCTTCCGGCGGGAGGCCGGCGCCCACGGCAAGGACACCCGCGGGATCCTGCGCGTGCACCAGTTCGAGAAGGTCGAGCTGTTCAGCTTCGTCCACCCCGACGACTCCGACGCCGAGCACGAGCGCATCCTCTCGATCGAGGAGGAGGTGTTCTCGGGGCTCGGCCTCCACGCCCGCGTCGTGGACATCCCGGTCGGCGACCTCGGTGCGTCCGCGGCCCGCAAGTACGACCTCGAGGCGTGGCTGCCGGGGCAGGACGCCTACCGCGAGGTCACGTCCTGCTCGAACACGACCGACTACCAGGCCCGTCGGTTGCGCTGCCGGGTCCGGACGACCGGCGGGGACCCGGTGCTCGTGCACACGCTCAACGGGACCGCGCTCGCGGTGCAGCGCGCGATCATCGCGCTCGTCGAGCAGCACCAGCGGGCCGACGGCTCGGTCGCCGTCCCCGAGGCGCTCGTCCCCCACGTCGGCCGCGAGGTGCTGCTGGAGCGCCGGTAGCCTCGGGCGACGTCACCGGGCGGGTGACCGGGCGACATCGCCCGAGTGCGTCGCCGTGGAGGGTTGGCCGAGCGGCCGAAGGCAGCGGTCTTGAAAACCGCCGTGCGGGGCGACCCGCACCGTGGGTTCGAATCCCACACCCTCCGCCAGCCCCGACCCGCCGCGGCGGTCCGCCGCGGGCGATCAGTTGCCGAGGCGGCCGTCGGCGGCGTCGGTGATCAGCGGGTAGGCGCCCGGCTCGAGGAACACCACCGAGGCCGCGCCGACCGTGCCGCCCCGCGACGGGACGAACTCCAGCACGACGTTCTCCGGTGGGAGCGAGAGCGACTCCAGTGCGAGCCGGGCGAGCGTCGTGGTGTCGAGGTCCGTGACCGAGTGGCGCCGCAGGATGCGGACGGCCTCCATCGTTCGGATCAGCCCGCCGTTGTCGTGGACGTCGGCATGGGCCAGCGCGAGGATCCGGGCCTGCGCCTGCGAGCGTGAGAAGTCCCCACCGGGCCGGGTCTTGCGGTGCCGCGCGTACGAGAGCGCCTGGTAGCCGGTCAGCGGCTGCTCGCCCGCGGTGGGGATCGGCGGGCCGCCGCAGTTCGCGTCGCAGGGGTCCTGCACGTCGACGAGCAGGCCGGTGTCGCACGGGGTGTCGGGCCCCTCGGGGCAGCCGACGAACGCGTTGACCGCCTCGGCGAAACCCCACATCGAGGTGATGATGTAGCCGTCGACCTCGATGCCGAACTCGGACTCGACCGTGCTGACGCAGTTCTCCGGTCCGCGCGTGAGGCAGGCGTTGATCTTCGTGGTTCCGGAGCCGGTCACCGGGATCCACGAGTCACGCGGGAGCGAGACGAACACGGCGCTCTGACGGTCCCCGGAGACCGACAGGATGTGGAAGGCGTCCGCGCGCGAGGTCAGCGGGTTCGCATCGCGCGGTGGGCCGTCGTCGCTGCCGAGCAGCAGCAGGACCACCGGCTGGCCCTCGGAGGGCAGGGTGAGCGTGTTGCCGCGCGAGAGCGCGATCGTGGGGAGCGCGAGCAGCGCGACGGTCAGGGCGGCCACGAGGGCCGTGCCGCGCCGGGTCGGAGGAGCGATCATTCGACGGCCTCGAAGGACACGAGCTGGGGAGCCCCGGACCCCGGGGTCGGGACGAAGACGAACGATTCCCTGCGCTCGCGCGGCGAGGCGCTCTGGTCCGCGAGCGAGACGAGCGTCGACTCGACGCGCACGAGCGCCCAGGACGGAGCACCGAGGTGGCTGATCTCGATGAGGTAGGTCGACGCGACGACCTGCGAGTCGGGCACGGAGCCCGTGGTGAAGTCGAAGGCGGCCTCGAACCCTGCGACGTCGAGCCCGGAGGCGGCGAAGGTCGTCGACTCCCCGTTGTTGCGCTCGGTCAGCACCGTGTCGAGGAACGCCGTGATCTCGGTCCCGAACGCGGTGATGACCGCCTCGTCGGGGAGGATGGGTGCGTCCTGCGGCGAGCCCTTCACGAACACCTGCGTGCCGGAGGGCGAGAGGTCCCAGCGCACGACGCCGGGGACCCCGAGCACCTCCTGCGGTCCGGAGAGCTCCGTCGGGACCTCGCCCGGTGCGGCACCGTCCTGCGATGGGCCGCAGCCGGCGAGGGCGAGCGCGAGGACCGCGGCCAGCCCGACCATGCCGCGACGACGGGCATCGCGCGCGGGCGTCGCGCCTTGGTTGGAGGAAGGGGTGTCCATGGGCGCGTATCCTAGAGGTTCGGGTCGTGGACGCGCGGCATGAGGGGATGGCCGTCCGGCCCCCTCCGGCGGTCCTCCCGACCCGCTCGGCGAGGCGCCCGTGCGAGGCGGCCACGCGAGGAGGCCAGATGGCCAGGGTCGCGGTGGACGTCCTGCTCAAGCGGGAGATCCTCGATCCGCATGGGCGAGCCGTCGAACGGGCCTTGCCCGAGCTCGGGTTCGCGGCGGTCAGCGACGTCCGCGTCGGCCGCCACCTCGAGCTCACCGTCGATGCGGAGGGGGACGCCCTCACGGAGCGCGTCGAGGCGATGTGCGCGGGGTTCCTGACCAACCCGGTCATCGAGTCCTACCGCTGGCGCGTGGTGGCCGACGACGAGCGGGCGGACGCCTGAGCGTGCCCGTGTCCGGCGCGCCCGATCCGGACCCGCGCTCCGCGGGTCTGCCACCGATGCGCGACGACGGGCTACCGACGCTCCCGACCGGTGAACCGGTCCTCGCACGCTGGTTCGTCCTGACGATGCTCGCGCTCGTCCCGATCGCGCTCGGGGCGACGCTGTGGGCGCTCTCGTTCGCAGGACGGGAGGTCGTACCGGCGGCCGAGCGTCGTGCCGCGGGCGGCCCGGAGGTCACCGTCGCGCGCGGCATCGCGGAGCTCGGCACCGATGGGACGACGGAGCCGGGCCCGGGCTGTGCCGAGGGACTCACGATGGTCGGGGACGAGGGCGCGCGCGCGGCGCTGCGGCGGGCGCTCGGTGCGACCTGCCAGCTGCTCGGGCGCGGCGACCTCGGTGCGGCCTCGCGGGGGCTCGACGCGTCGAACGCGGGAGACGCTCGCGTGCGGTTCGCGACCTTCGAGCTCGCCGGCGTGGAGTCGTCCGCTCGGCTGGAGGACGGTGTGGTGGTGCTCGAGCTCAACGCCCGCTTCGCGTTCGAGGACGCGACCCGGGCGGCACCCGAGCTCATCCACCAGCTGGCGCTGGTCTCGCAGCCCGACTGGCCCGGCGCGACGATCACCGCCGAACGTGCGCTCGCCGCTGCGCGCGAGCAGGCCACGGCGTGCGAGCGCCTGAGC
>JBEAQO010000006.1:0-10626 GCA_041163825.1 Actinomycetota bacterium
AGGTCCGCGGCATCGGGGTCGAGTCGCAGCGAGCGCCCCGGTGGGGCGGTGAGCCGCTCGAAGAGGTCCACCCGGAGCATCGTGTCGCAGCGACCGGGATCGCCGGGCGGCAGCCCACCGAACTCGTCGAGCTGCACGACGGTCGCCCTAGAGAGGTCGAGGCCCTGCGCCGCGGCCGCGTGGTAGACCGGCCGCGGAGTCGCACCCGTCGGCAGGCACAGCGTCAGGGTCGGGTGCCCCGCGACCGCGGCGACGAGCCTGGTGGCGACCTCCCCCGCCCACGTCGGGCGGGGGAGCACCTCGAGCGTCGTCACCGGTTCAGCCGGTCACGACGTCGAACACCGCGCCGGTGTCCTTGTGGCTGAGGATGAGCTTGCTGCGACCGTCGGGCAGGACCTCGGACTTGACGATGGCGTGGCCATCGTGGGTCGCCGCGCGTCGGGCGATGCGCGGCGTGGTCCCACCGCGCCAGTCGAGCTCGACCGGCTCCCAGGCGCGGCTCGATGCCGAGCGGTACGCGGCGTCCATCACGGCGTTGACCACGTAGCCGTCGTAGAAGGTCTCGTGGGGGTCGCGGCCCTCCTCCATGGCGTGGAACATGTCCGTGAACATGTCCACGTAGCCGAGCTCCGCGACCTCGTCGCCGACCGGGAACAGCCAGCCCTCCGTCGACTCGAGCTTCTCGGCGACGTAGCCGTCCCCGCCACCGCTGGAGTACATCTCGAACCCGGTGCGCAGGAAGTGGTTGAGCCAGATCGTGCCCTCGGTGCCGGCCACCTCGTCGCGCAGGTCCATGCCGCCACGGAAGGTCCAACTGACCTCGAACTGGCCGATGGCGCCCGACTCGAAGCGGACCAGCGCGACGGCGTTGTCCTCGGCCTCGATCGGGTGGACGAGCGTGTCGGCCCAGCACATCACCTCGACGGGACGGTTGCCCTTGCCGACGAAGTTGCGGATGATCTCGATGCAGTGGCAGCCGAGGTCGACGATCGCCCCGCCACCCGCCTGCGTCTTGTCCCAGAACCACGCGCTGTGCGGTCCGGGGTGCGTCTCGCGCGAGCGCACCCACGTGACCTCGCCGATGGCGCCCGAACGCACGGAGCCGACCGCCTTGAGCGTCTTGGGCGTGTAGACGAGGTCCTCGAGGTAGCCGGCGAAGATTCCGGCGCGCTCCACCGTGTCGAGGATGCGCTTGGCCTCCTCCGCACTGCGGGCGAGCGGCTTGGTGCACAGCACCGCCTTGCCGGCCGCGGCGACCATCGCGATCGCCTCCTCGTGGAGGTGGTTGGGGAGCGCGACGACGACGACGTCGACCTCGGGATGCGCGATCGCCTCCTCCATCGACGTCGTGCTCGTCGGGATCCCCCAGCGCTCCGCGAAGGCCCGACCGCGCTCCTCCGAGCGCGAGTACACGGTGACGACGCGGTCCCGGCTCCGTTGGCCGTGGAGCGTCATGGTGTAGAAGTCGCCGATCAGTCCGGTCCCGAGCATCGCGATGCGGTGCGCCTGCATGGCCGATCCTCCCTCGTCCCGTCGGCCCCCCGAGAGCGGGGTGCCGTCCACGCCCGCGTCCGTCCCGGGCTGTCTAGACAACCTAGCACCGAGCGGGCTCGGCGCCAGCCACGGGGCTGCCGCGCGCGCCGCACTAGCGTGCGTCGCAGGACGCGGCCGCCCCGCCCCGTCCGCGACCCGGTGAGGGACCCGTGGCACGCGTGCGCGATCCCGAGCGACGTCTCGGCGTCCTCGGCGTCCTCGGCGGGGTCGGTTGGATGCTGATCGTCGGCGCGGTCGTCGTCGTGTTCGGGCTCACCGTCGCGGCGATCACGGCGGCGGTCGCTCGGACCGTCGGCGGCTGACGTGAGGACGACCCTGCTGCGCCCGGAGCTCGAGGACCTTCGGGTCATCGCCCTCAACCTCGGGCGCGTCCTCGAGGGCCTCTCGCTGTGGATGCTTCCGCCGCTGCTCCTCGCGCTCGTGCTCCGCGAGTGGAACGCGGCCTCCGCACTGGCCGTGGGCATCGGCACGGCGCTCCTGCTCGGCGGTCTCGCGGTCCGTCGCTTCGCCACGGACCGGCCCCTGACCCTCGCGCTCGGTTCGGTCGTCGTCTCGCTCGCATGGCTGGTCGGCGCCGCGGTCCTCGCCCTCCCGATCCACCTCTCCGGCCACACGGCGAGGTTCCTCGACGCGTGGTTCGAGGCCATGTCGGGGCTCACGGCGACGGGGCTCTCGCTCGTCCAGGACGTCGATCACCTCGCGCTGTCCATCCAGCTGCACCGCCACCTGCTGATGCTGCTCGGAGGGACGGGCATCGTCATCGTGGTCATCGCGCTGTTCAGCGCCGGTGGCGGGGTCGGCTCGCTCTACCGTGCCGAGGGTCGAGAGGAGCGCATCCTCCCCAACGTGATCCGGACCGCACGCTTCATCTTCGCGGTGTCGGGCGTCTACCTCGTCATCGGGAGCCTCGCGCTGATGGCCGCGTTGGCGCTCGCGGGCATCACGGGGTGGAGGGGTGCGTACCATGCGGTGACGCTGTTCCTGTCGGCATTCAACACCGGCGGGTTCTCGCCGACCTCGCAGTCGCTCGCCTACTACCACTCGGGGTCGGTCGAGCTCATCATCGTCGTCCTCCTGCTCGTGGGCGGCTCCAGCTTCCTGCTCCACCGTGAGCTCTGGACCGGCAAGGGGCGGACCGAGCTGCGCAGCAGCCTCGAGGTGCGGACCTTCGCGACCACCCTCGCCGTCGGGATCACGATGGGCGTGGTCGCGCTCGCGGTGTCCGGCACCTACCGCGACACCATCCCACTCTGGCGCAAGGGAGCCTTCACCATGGTCTCCTCCAGCACCGGCGGTGGGTTCACCGTCACGAGCGGCACGGCGTTCCTCGCGGACTGGGGGCAGGCCGCCCCGTTCGTGATGGTCGTGCTGATGGCGCTCGGTGGGATGGCTGGTGCCACGGCGGGTGGGATCAAGATGATCCGCCTCGGGCTCGTCGCCAAGGGCCTGGTCCACGACGTGCGACGGCTGCTCGCCCCGTCGGGGGCGCTCGTCGTGACGACGTTCCACGTGCGCCGTCGGACGGTCCTCGGGTCGGGGCTCCTGCGTTCCGCCGCGGTCGTGCTGCTCCTCTACGTCGCCACCTACCTGTTCGGCGCGATCGTCGGCCTCGCCTACGGGCGCTGGACCCTGAGCGAGACCCTGTTCGAGTCGGTCTCCGCCACGGCGAACGCCGGTCTCTCGGTCGGCATCGCGCAGCCGGGGATGCCGATCGGGCTCGAGGTCGTCTACCTGCTCCAGATGTGGATCGGCCGACTCGAGTTCATCGCGGTGTTCGTGCTGGGAGGGTTCGCGTTGAGCCTCGTCCGGGGCCGAGGATGACGACCCGCAGACGTCGACTGCTCGGAGCGACCGCCCTCGTCGCCCTCGTCGCGATGCTGCCGTTCGTCGCCGCGCTGGCGACGATGCGGCTGGCCGAGCGACCCGAAGCCGTGCTGGGACCCGTCGACGGGCTCCCGCCGGAGGTCGCGCCCGGTCCCGGGTGCATCGCCCGTGGCCCGGAACCGGTGGACGCCCGCACGGACCTCGTGCCGGTCGTCCCACCCGGGGCGCGGGTCGGCTCGAGCACGGTGCTCCGTTGCCCGGCCGCCTTCGACGGACTCGAGGTGACCTTCGTCGGGGAGGTGGTCGGTGACGTCCTCCCACGCCGGGGTGGCGCGTGGGTCCTGGTCAACGACGATGCCTACGCGCTCACGACCGGTCCGTTGCCGGGTCACCGCACCTTCGCGGGGTCGAACTCCGGGCTCGCGGTGTGGCTGCCCGATCCGCTCGTCGATGGGCTGTCCGAGCCCGGGCGTCCGGGGAGACGGGGCGACGTCGTGGTCGTGACCGGCCGCATCGTGCGCGTCGATCCGGACGATTCCGGCGGGCTGACCCTCCGGGCCGAGACGGTGCGCATCGCAGCCCCCGGGACCGATGTCGCCACACCCCTCGATGTGCCGCTCGTCCTGCTCGCGCTCGTGCTGCTCGCGCTCGCCGGAGCCGTGAGGCTGCGGCGCCGCTGACGACGGCGCGGACGGCGCCGGTGGGTCCCCCGGCGGGTCCGGTCCCGACGGGCCCGGACCTCGCTCAGCCGGACAGGCCCGCGAGGATGCGGGGGTCGAGCTCGGCGAAGCCCTCGAGGTAGGCGCGGCGATCGCGATGCAGCCGCTCGACGATGCGGCGGTACTCCTCCGTGCGGCCCTGCGAGTCGTAGAGCAGGCGGGGCTGCAGGAGCCCGACGTCCTCGATGCCGGGGACCGACGCGGCGACCTCGTAGCCGAAGTCCGGATCGACGACCCAGTCGATGGTGCCGTCCAGGATGCCGGCCTGTACCGCGGCCGAGTCGGTGATCGAGACCTTCCGGCTGCGACCGTCGCTCGCCGGGCCACCGACCCGTCCGGTGTTGAGCAGGAAGACCTCGATCTCGAAGGTGCCCAGGAGCTCGAGGAAGCGGTTGCCCATCGAGGACTCCTCCTCGAACCAGAAGGGGTTGGTCCCGGGCACCCGCAGGCTCTTGCCGGCCTCCCGCTCGCCGCCGGCAGCGGTGCCCTCGGTCTCGCCGAGCATGAAGTAGGTCGCAGCCTGCTCCCGCGTCAGCCGAGCGACCGCGGGGATGATGTCGGAGTTGCGGTTCAGGATGAACAGGTGGGAGGCCCGGGGGAGCCCCTTCGGGTCCCGGTGACGGATGTGGGACAGCGGGAACGTCACCCGGCCGTTCGCCGTTCGCGACTCGTCGTGGAAGTCCACCCGACCCTGCGCGTCGACCGCCACCGACTCCAACCAGGCGTCGGGTCGTGTCGCACCGCCGTGGATGGTCGGCTCGTCGACGGGGTCGAGCCCGAAGCTCTTCGCGAAGCAGCCGTTCTCGGTCGCGTGGACGGTCCCGCCCGGCATCAGCGCGATGAAGTCGTCCTGGACCGGGAGCGACCCGCGCACCTCGCGGAACGTCGTGGTCGTCTTGCCCGTGCCGGAGAGCCCGATGATCAGCGCGAGGCGCTCGACGCCGTCGGAGGTGGCTCCGGCGGGGAAGGTCTTCGCCCCGGAGTGCATCGCGAGGCCGCCGCGGCGGTGGACCAGCAGGTTCCACATGCGCAGGCTCCCCATCTTCGACTCCCCGAAGTAGTCGGAGCCGAAGACGCGGGTGACGCCGACCTCGAGGTCCACGAGGATCAGGCACTCCGCGTGGTGCTCGGGCGCGCGCAGCGTCGGCGTGTAGATGACGGAGAACTCGGGCGACCAGTCGTCATCGGCCGGGAAGTAGAGCTGCTGCTGCATCGCCGCGATGTTGGCGTGCGCCCGCTCGATGAACAGCTGCGTCCCCGTGCGGAACTCCGGGTCCGGTCCGATGTACCCGCGGACGTGCACCATGTCGCGCTGGGCGATGTGGGCGTCCTGACGCGCGGCCCATTCGGTGGCCTCGGCGCGCGACATCGTCTGGCGACCGGCGATCGGGTCATCGGCGACGTAGAAGGTCGAGGGGGTCAACCTGGCGAGGATGCGCGCCGGGTAGTCGAGGTTGCCGAACTCGGTCTCGACGATGCCGTGCAGGCCCTCGAGCGCCCAGCGGCGCAGTTCCTCCTGGCTGGGGTCGACGGCGACGGAGCGGGCGGGCGGCAGCGGGGGGAGCATCTTCATCCCATCGATCGACGTTGATCAGGGGCGGACGAAGCGCACCCTAGCAAGACCGCAGCGCGGTCCCGATCAACGGGGCGGGCGATCGGCACGCAGGTTCGCCAGCGCGAGCGGGTCGTCGACGTCGCGGAAGCCATCGAGTGCGGGGTCGACCGCGCGAAGCACCGGATCGGCGAGGAGGGCCTCCCGATCGAGCTCCATGACCCTCAGGGAGCCGAGGAGGTCACGGAACCCGCCCTCGCCCCGCTGCGACCGAAGGAGCACGTCGCTGGTGGTGCGGGTCCTCCATGCGGCTGCGAGTGGCTGCGCCCGTCCATCGATCCGCGGGAGCGCCACGTCGACGTCGGGTGCCGCCCGCAGGAGCGCGAGGATCCGACGGACCAGCTCGACCGAGAGCAGGGGCAGGTCGACCGCGGAGACGAAGACGAGCTCGGGCGGTGCGGACCCGGCAGCGTGTGCGACCAGTGCCGTCGCGAGGCCGGTCAGTGGGCCACGGTCGGCCACCGGGTCGTCGACGCGGTGCCATCGCTGGGGCGGTGTCGAGTGCAGCGGGGGCAGGGCCCCACCGGGAGCCGCCGCGACGACGACCGGTCCGTCCACCGCACGGCCGAGGGTCCCGACCACCCGATCGAGCAGCGTGCGGCCCTCCCACTCGAGTGCGGCCTTGGCGGAGCCCATCCGACGCGAGGCACCGCCGGCGAGGACGATGCCCCCGTCGGGGGCCGAGGTCGAGCGCGTCGGCACCGCCCCGGGCGTCAGAGGTCGTCGTCGAAGAGGTCGTCGTCGAAGCGACGCGTCGGGCGCGCGGGCGGCTCGGGGGGCGACGCGGGTCCGCGGGGCTCGGCATCGGGGAGCCGCTGCGTCCACTGGGGGCCGGGATCGCGGTCATCGAGGTCGCGGACGTCGTCGAACCCGGCCCACGCATCCCCGCGTGACGGCAGCGCGCGAGCGCCGAGGAGCCCACGCTGCCGGAGCAGCACGAAGGCACCGACGGCGACGAGCACGGCGACGAACGCGACCAGGAGCGGCAGGAGCCGACCGCTCGATCCCGTGTCCGCCGCCGCGAGCGCCGCGTCGCAGGTCGCGGCACCGGGGTCGGTCGCGCTCGGGCAGGGCAGCTGGCTCGAGGATCCGGCGGTGGGCACGTAGGAACCGACGTCGGCGGGCGTGCAGGCGGTCGCGCCGAACACGCCGCTGTAGGTGCCCGCCGGGCACTCGACCTCCTCGGTCGCACCAGCCTCGGCGACGAAGGTCCCGGGGGAGGCCGGCGTGCAGGAACTCGCGGTCGGCACGAGGCCGTTCGGCGACCACGTCCCGGCCGGGCACGGTTCGCCGTCGGGCCGCACGAAGTCGCCGTCCACGGCCGCGTCGTCCTCGGACTCGTCCTCGGGGGGTTCGGGGGCAGGTGCGGCCGCGACGCAGGTCCTCGACCCGGTGGTCGTCGCGGTCGGGCAGGCCGTCTGCGCCTTCGCGCCGCTCGTCGGCACGTAGTAGCCCACGGCGGCCGGGATGCACGAGTCCTTGCCGGACTCCGGCTGGTAGGAGCCCGGCGAGCAGGCGGTGGTGGCGGCCTGGCCGGCGCTCGCGACGAACGAGCCCGGCTCCGCGGCCCGACAGCCCTCCGCCCTCGTGGTCGCCTTCTCCTTGATGCCGTAGGTGCCCTTGTCGCAGAGCTTGGGCGCCGTCGCCTCAGGGGCGTCGACGAACTGGCCGAGCGCCGCGTCCTTGCACCGCCGCTGACCCCGCGCGTCCTGGTAGGTGCCGGGGAGGCAGGCCGTCTCGCTCGTCGCCCCCTCGGTCGGGACGTGGAACCCGGGTTCGGCCGGCGTGCAGCCGATCTTGGTCGTGCGACCGTTGGGCGTCGTGGACCGCTCGACCGTGCCGTACCCGTCGACGCTCCAGTGCCCGTGGTCGCACAGCGCGAGGTCGGGGGCCGGTTCCTCGTCCTCGGGCGGCTCGACGCCGGTCGGCACGGAGCGCACCGCAGCATCGGGGGCCGGGACGACGAGGGTCGCGGCCGTCGCCGGGAGCGCGGCCAGGAGGAGCGGGGTCAGGACGGCGGCGACGACGATCGCGGGCCGGGTGCGGCTCGGTCGTCGCCGTGGGGATGCGGTGCACGGACGCATAGGCTCCCTCGGGTCCGAGCGCGGTCGAGCGTTCGGCTGGCACCGCAGCGTATCGGTGCGCTCCTACGGGACGGAGGGGCGGGACATGGTCGACGGGCCACGCCTCGGGAGCGGAGCGGGTCCGGGCCGTGCGTCCGCCCGTCCTCCGGCCGGGCGCACGAGCGCCGGGGGCACGCTCCGGGCGGCCGTGTTCGGGCTCAACGACGGTCTGGTGTCGAACCTCTCCCTGATCGTCGGGGTGGCCGGGGGCACGACGCAACGGGGTGTGCTCGTCCTCGCCGGGGTGGCGGGACTCGTCGCCGGGGCCGGGTCGATGGCGGCGGGGGAGTGGGTGAGCGTTCGGACCCAGACCGAGATGCTCGCGAACGAGATCGCACGGGAGCGGCAGCGCATCCTCGACGATCCCGATCGGGAGCGCCTGGAGCTCGCCGCGCGCTACCGGGCCAAGGGCCTGCCCGAGGACATCGCGGCCGAGGCCGCGGGGGCGATCCTCCAGGACCTCGACGTCGCGGTCGACACGGTCGCCCGGGAGAAGCTCGGGCTCGACCCGAAGGACCTCGGCTCGCCCTGGATGGCGGCCGGGTCCTCGTTCCTGTTCTTCGCGCTCGGTGCCTTCGTCCCGCTCCTGCCGTTCCTGGTCACGGTCGGCCCCGCGGCGGTCACGGCCTCGGTCGTCCTCACGCTGGTGACCCTCGGGGGCGCCGGTTCGCTGCTCTCGCGGTTCACGGGGCGCAGCCCCGTGTGGTCGGGCATCCGCATGGTGCTCATCGGTGGGGGGGCCTCCGTCATCACCTTCGGCATCGGGTCGCTCCTCGGCGTCTCGGTCGCCTGACCCACCGCCCGAGCGCCCCGTCCGAACGGCCGTCCTGGCCCGCCCCCGGCCAGGGTGCGCGCCCGAGCCACTCCTGCGTACCCTCGGCTACCTGAGCAACATCCTGCACTCCGGGTCACCCGCGGTGCGGAGCCGGCCGGTCCGAGTCGGCGCGGGGGATCGGTCCCACGCGCTGCGGGGCCCCGAGGTCGCCGAGGGAGGTGCCGTCGTGGAGCGACGCGCGCTGCTCCGTGCCCTCACGGCTGGGGGAGCCGTGGCGGCGTCGGTGCTGGCGGGCCGCCGACTCGTCGGACCCTCCGCCCCCGAGGCCCGACTCGGGACCGCTCCTGCGGCCCCGGTGGGTGCGGCCGAGCCGCTCGCGCCCGAGGGGTCCGCCTCGCGCCGTGCGGTGGCCAGCGCGCCCAGCGCTGCGGAGGGCACCGAGGCCGTCCCCGGGGACGCGGTGGGTGGCCCGGACGATCCGACCGCCCGCGCCGACGATGCGGCCGAGCTCGCGGAGGACCCGACGGCTCCCGCGGCGGAGGTCGTCGTGCTCCCGGCGGTCGCGGTGCTGTGCCGGGAGGCGACGGGCCTCGTGGCGCCACGGGACGGCGGTCGTGACCACCGCATCGAGACCCTGACCCTGCATCACAGCGCCGTGCGGCACGACCGCGTGTCGGAGGGCCCGCGGCGTATGCGCGGTCACCAGCGGCACCACCAGGGGCAGGGCTGGATCGACGTGGCGTACCACTACGGCGTCGACCTCGGGGGCAACGTCTACGAGCTGCGTGACGTCGGCCTCGCCGGCGACACCTTCACCGACTACGACCCGTCCGGGCACTTCCTCGTCGTGTGCGAGGGCGACTACGACCAGCAGCGCCCCACCGACGCGATGCTGGCAGCGGTCGCCGGCCTCTTCGCGCACGCCGCGGTCCGATACGGCGTCCCGACGTCGACGATCGCCGGTCACCGGGACCACGCCAGCACGCGCTGCCCCGGTCGCGCGCTCGTCGAGGCCCTGCCATCGCTTCGGGACGAGGCCGGGCGCCTCGCCGGACTCGGGGCTCCCGAGCTCGTCCGTGCCTGCGGGAGCGAGGGCGCTGCGCGCGTCGCTGCGATCGAGGCGGCCTGACATGGGCATCCCGGCCGGCTGGTACCAGGACCTCGAGGACGCCGCGCGGCTGCGCTGGTGGGACGGTGAGGCCTGGACGTCCGCCACTCGGGGACGCGAGGCGCTGGACGGCCCACCGACCGGCCCGTCGGAGCGCCTGGTCACTCCGGTGTCGGAGCCGCCGCGAGCGGGCGACGCCCCGGGCGACCGACCCCGACCCGCTCCCGACAGCGCGACCCCGCCCGATGCCTCCCACGTCACGTCGGCCGCGGCTGCCGCTGCGGCCGTGCGGCTCGCCGCTTCCACGCCAGCGGTGACCGGATCGTCCGCGTCGGGCTCGGCGCCGAGCGAAGGTCGGACGACGGGTGCCGACGAGGCACCGCAGCGAGCGGCGCGCACCGTGCGCATCGACGATCGAGAGCTCGGCCACCTGCTCGATGTCGTCCCCGAGGTGCCGCCCCACCTGCTCCCCGTCCCGGCGGAGCGGCGCGCGCGCGCCCGGCGCACGATGCGCGAGCGCCAACGGGGCGCGCCGGCGCGGCCCTCCACCCCCCGTGGGCCCGCGCCGAGCGAGGTTCGCGGTCGCGATGAGGCCGTCCCGGTGCCGCACGTGACGTTGACCCCGCTCGTGCGCTCCCCGCGTCGCGGGCGTCCGAGCGCACCCACGAAGGGCCGTGCGGATCGAGCGCCGCTCGGTCGTCGGGCCGCGCTCCGTCGCACGTTCGTGACCGGCGGAGCGGCTGCGCTCGTCGTCGTGCTCGCGGTCGGCTTCCTGCTCGACGACTCCCCGGTGGAGCCCCCGCTCGCGGCGCCCGGCGACGGCGACACCGTGGTCGTCGATCCGTTCCTCGACGAGATCCCGGCCGTCCCTGAACTCGGTGCTCCGGGCGCGGACGGAGGCCCGGAGGCCG
>JBEAQO010000007.1:0-7663 GCA_041163825.1 Actinomycetota bacterium
TGAGCCGCGGCGTCAGCCGAGGACGAGCAGCACCACCGAGGTCGCGCCCGCGACGAGCCCGATGCCTCCGATCGCCCCGAGGCGCTGGTGCAGCACGAAGCGGGCGAGCAGGACGGTGACGACCGGGTAGAGCGAGCCGAGCACGACGACGACGCTCAGCGGCCCGACCCCGAGCGCGGTCAGGTAGAGGAGCGCCCCACCGACCTCGAGCAGCCCGATGGCGCCGATCGGCACCGCGCCCTCCCGCAGCGCCGGCAGGACCGGGGTCGGGTGACGGTCGAGGCCCGCACCGAGCACGAGCATCGCGAGCAGGAGCACGCCGGCGGTCGCGAGCCGCGCGGTCAGGATCGGCCACTGCCCCGCACCGGGGCCGACGAGGTCGAAGGCGAGCGCGAAGCCGGCGAAGCCGAGCCCGGACGCGATGCCGTACCCGAGCCCGGAGCGCTCGGCGCTGACCGTGCCACCGGTGCGCGGGCCGGAGAGCAGCGTCGTCGCGACGAGTCCGAGGACGAGCCCGGCCCAGGTCCGCGCCGAGAGCGGTGTGCCGCGCGCGAGGTCGACGAGCGTGGGCAGCGTCACCGACACGATGGCCGCGGTCGGCGCGACGACCGCGGCGCGCGCCACCGCGAGCCCTCGGTAGAGGCCACCGAGACCGAGGATCGAGGCGACACCGCCGAGCGCGCCGAAGAGGAGCGCGCGCGTCGGCGGCGCCTGGGCGCCGGTCACCGCGAGCACGACGAGCATGATCGGCACACCGAGCCCCTGGCTCGCGGCGATGAGGAGCGGGGTCGGCACGCTGCGCCCGCGCCGTCCGGCGATGAACGCGGAGAGGCCCCAGAAGAGGGACGAGCCGAGCGCGAGCAGCATGGGTCGGCCGAGCACGGAGGGCGGCGGGACGGGCGGGAGCGGGTCCGGCGCCACGGGTGGGACGGTGCGGGCGCGCATCCAACCACAGCCCGGTCCGTGCACGCGTGGGCCCGACCGATCCGTCGGCCGCAGCGGCACGGCCACCGTCGGTGCGCGGTCCCGGTCGGGGCGCTGTGCCGCTGCCTACCCTCGCCCTCGCGCGCGTCCCGTGGCCGGTCGCGACGAGGAGCCCACCGTGTGCGGCATCGCGGGCAGCTTCGCGCCCGGCGACGGCCTCGGCGCCGACGAGCTGACCCGCCGCGTCACGGCGATGGCGACCTGCCTCGCGCACCGAGGGCCCGACGACGAGGGCGCGTTCGCGGACGAGCGTGCGGGCCTCGCGCTGGCCCAGCGTCGGCTCGCCGTGGTGGACCTCTCCGAGCACGGCCGCCAGCCGATGGTGTCCGCCTCGGGCCGGACGGTCATCGTCTACAACGGTGAGCTCTACGACACCGGGCCGCTGCGGCGCGAGCTCGAGGCCGGCGGGGTCGCCTTCCGCGGCACCTCCGACACCGAGGTGCTCGTCGAGGCCATCGACCGCTTCGGGGTGCGCCGTGCGGTGGAGCGCGCGGTCGGGATGTTCGCCTTCGCGGCCTTCGACCGCGAGCAGCGCACGCTCACCCTCGTCCGCGACCGGCTCGGGATCAAGCCGCTGCTCGTCGCCGCCGACGAGCGCCGGGTCCGCTTCGGCTCCGAGCTCGGGGCGCTGCTCGCGCACCCCGACCAGGTCGCCCGCATCGACCGCGGCGCCGTCGCCGCGCTCGCCCGCCGCCTGTCGCTGCCCGGGACGATGACGATGCTCGAGGGCGTGCGTCAGGTCGAGCCCGGCACCATCGTCACCGTGCGCGAGCGCGCCGACGGTGGGCTCGCGCTCACCACCGAGCGCTACTGGGACCTCGTGGCGATCGCTGCCGACGGTGCGGCCGCGCGCGCTGACCGCGCCCGGAGCGACGCGGACGTGCTCGAGGAGGTCGCGACGGCCGTCGACGAGGCGGTGCGGATCCGCATGCTCGCCGACGTGCCGCTCGGCGCGTTCCTCTCCGGGGGCATCGACTCGACGCTCGTCGTCGCGACGATGCAGGCCGCGAGCCCCGTGCCCGTGCGCACCTTCACCATCGGCTCCGACGTCGCGCGCGTCGACGAGTCGGCCGCGGCGCGCGCGGTCGCGGCGCATCTCGGCACCGAGCACACCGAGCTCGTGGTCACGGACGCCGACGCGGCCGAGCGCGCGCCGGGCATCCTCGCCGCGCTCGATCAGCCGCACGGGGACTCCTCGATCGTGCCGACGACGCTCGTCTCGGAGCTCGCTCGACGGCACGTGACCGTCGCGCTCTCCGGCGACGGGGGTGACGAGGGCTTCGCCGGCTACGCGCGCCACGCGGGCGCGGCCCGTCTCGCTCGTCTCGGCCGCCTGCCGCGACCGCTGCGCACGGTGGCCGCCGGGCTCGCCGCCGGCGCGGTCGCCACCCTGCCTGCCGGGGCGTGGGAGCTCGCGAGCCGGGCCCTGCCCTCGTCACGCCGGCCGCAGCTGCCCGCCGACCGCGCGGCCAAGCTCGCGCTGGCGCTGGCGGCCCGCGACGCCGACGACCTCCACCACCGGCTGACCAGCGCCTGGACCGAGCCCTCGCGCCTAGTGCTCGATGCGCAGGGTCGGCCGGGGCGGGTCGTCGAGCCGCCGAGCTGGACGCGGGCGTGGGACCGCACCGGCTGGCCCGCCGACGCGGTCGAGCGCGTCGTGCTCGCCGACACGCTCGGCTACCTGCCCGACGACGTGCTGACCAAGGTCGACCGCGCGTCGATGTCGTGCTCGCTCGAGGCGCGGGTGCCGCTGCTCGACCATCGGCTCATCGAGCTCGCGTGGCGGCTCCCGCTGCGCTCCCGGCTGCGCGAGGGCGGGACGAAGTGGGCGCTGCGCGAGCTCGTCGCGCGCCGCGTGCCGCGCACGCTGACCGAGCGCGCGAAGGCCGGGTTCGCCCTGCCGGTCGACCGCTGGTTGCGCGGTCCGCTGCGTGCGTGGGGCGAGGACCTGCTCGCGCCGGCGGCGCTCGCCGAGGGTGGCCTGCTGGACGCGCGCGAGGTGCGGCGCCGCTGGGACGCGCACCAGCGGGGGCGCGCCGACCACCAGCACGCGCTGTGGGTCGCGCTGTCGATCGCCGCGTGGCAGCGCCGGACGGGGATCCGCACCTGAGGCGGCCCCGGGCACGGCGCCGCGACGCACGGCGGGCGGCCTAGGCCCCTGCCGAGGCCACGGGCGCGGACGACGAAGGGGCGACGAGCTCGCCGGACGACAGCGGCACGATGCCCTCCGACCAGTCGAGGTTGCCCCACAGCAGACCGACGTCGCGCCCCTCGACACGGAGCCGGACGGCACGGACCCCGGCGACCTCGGCGAGGGTCTGCGCGAGCTGCTGCGCGAGCACCTCCTCGCGGACGCGCGTGCCGCGGATCGCGGCCAGCGTGCCGTCCACCTCGATCACGGCCACGTCACCGTCGAGGGTGACGTCGAGCACCCGGACCCCGCTCGGCGCGGCGGTCATCAGCGTCGTGTCGTCCGGACGCCGGGTCAGGACGATCGTCGCGGCCGCGCGCGCGAGCTCGGTCCGGGTCGGCGGCAGCGCTCGCTCCGGGTCGAGGAGGTCGCCCGCATCGACCAGCACCCGCGCGAACCGCACCCCGTCCGGCGCGAGCGCGGCGTACCGGACGGGGATGTCCGTCACGGCACCGAGGGGGAGCGCCCGGACGGGTGCGACGGGTGTCGCATCCGCTCCGGTGTCGACCGCCGCGGCCGGTCCCGCCCCGAGGCGCAGGCCCGGTCCTGCCCCGAGGAGCAGGAGCAGGAGGAGGATCGGGAGGGCGATGAGCGCGCTCGACACCCGGGGCGAGCCGACGAGGGAGCGAGGGCGGTCGTCGTTCGAGGGCGTGGTCGAGCGCGCGCGGGTCGTGGGGGGCATCGGGGGCTCCGGGGGTGCTGCCGCACCGGTCGGTGCGGTCCTCCCCCCGTGGGTCCCCCGTGGGCCCCGCGCGTGCGCGGCGCCCTCGGCCTTCCGGCCCCGTCCTCACCCCGACCACGGGAGAGGGGGAGCCACGTGCGGCGCGGATGCTACGACCCGGTCCCCGCGCGGGACCCCCGTCCGATCGGGTTCCCGAAGCGGACGATGCGTTCGCATCACGGTCCGCGATGGGCAGCGGTGCCTCAGCCGGCGACGACCGTCAGGGTGCGCCGGGTGACGAAGGGCGGCGGGCCCTCGCCGTCGGACAGGTCGGGCGCCTCGGCCTCGATGGTCCAGGTCCCGGGCCCGAGCTCGAGCTCCCACGTCCAGTCGCCTCGACCCGGTCCGCCCTCGGAGGCGGTCACGAAGCCGGGCTCGATCGGCACGAGCGTGCCGTCCGCGTCGAGCAGGCGCACGAGCAGCGTCGCCTCGAAGACGGTCGCGAGGCCGCTCACGACCACGGTCCCGGCCGCGAGCGTCGCACCGTGGGGTGGGGTCACGATCGTGATGGGCGAGAGCGCGAACGGGTCGGCCACGATCGGCGCGGACCAGTCGAGGTGGCCCCAGAGCTCGGTCACGGGCGCGCCGTCGATGGTGAGCACGACCGACTCGACGCCGGGGACGAGGCTCGCGGTGTGGGCCAGCTGCTCGGCCAGGGTCGACTCCTGCGAGGAGCTGCCAGAGGTCGTCGCGAGCGCACCGTCGACGTCGACGGTCAGGACGCTGCCGGTGATGCTGGTCCCGCGCAGGGCCACGCCCGGTGGGACGCTCGTCGCGAGGTCGGGGTCGCTCGGACGCGCGCCCAGCTGCAACGTGAAGAGGGCGGTCGCGAGCGCCTCCGCGGAGAGCGCCGACGGGTCGGACCCGGCCAGCACCGACGTGGCGTCGACGGCGACGGGCTCGACGTAGAAGGCGACCGGACCGGAGCGCACGAAGTGGACCGGCAGGGTCGGGAGCTCGGCCGGGACGACGGCCTCGGGCGTCTCGTCGGGCGCGGGGGCGGGGGCCGGCTCCGGCGAGGGCGGCAGCACCGGGGCATCGACCATCTCGACGGGGCCGCACCCGGCGGTCAGGCCGAGGAGCAGCAGGCCCGCGAGGCTGGCGCGGAGCGGTGTCGTGGTCAGGCCGAGCACGGTGGGTCCTTGCGGTCGGGTCGGGTCGGGTGCCGCAGGTACGGGCCGTCGCCGTGGGATGGCGCGGAGGGTAGGGAGGGGGCTCGCGGGTCCCACCGGCGCGACCCCGGCCGACCGGCCCCGCGGTCGGGTGCCGGTGCGCGGTCCCGGCCTAGCCTGCTGCTGCGCGGCGCGGACGCTCCCCTGCCGGAGGCGCTGCGGACCCGCGCTCCGAGGAGGGTCGTCCGTGGCCGGGAGCCGCCTCGCTGCCCTCCGTCGCGCCCGTCGGCGCCGACGCGAGCGCGCCGACTGGGAGCGGCGCACCGCGGGGCGCCTCGACGTGGTCGCGCTGCACGCCGCGCTCACCGACGCGATCACGGCACGGCGGCCCTTCGCCCACGGCCGGCCCGGCTACTACGAGGCGGCCATCGTCGCCCACGCGCTCGTCCACGGCGCTCCCTACCCCGACCACCTGCGGCGGGTCGCGCGCGACAGCGTCGGCATCGAGCATCCCGGCGGGGAGGAGGGCGATGCCGTGCTCGACGCGTTCGCCCGGACCACCCTCGACGCGATGGCCGCCTGCGACGTGCTCGGCGTCACCGACGAGCCGATCCCCGGCTTCGGGGTCGCGCTCGATCGGGTGCGCCGGCCCGGCCTGGACCTGGCCGGCCACGCCGAGGCCGACCCGCGCGACGCGCTCGACGCCGGGGTCGCGCCCTTCACGGCGGCGCTCGCCGGGCGGCGGGTCCTCGTCGTCCATCCCTTCGCGCGCACCATCGAGCGCCAGTACGCGCGGCGGACCGCGATCACCGGGGTGCGCGAGTTCCTGCCGGCGTTCGACCTCGTGACGCTCGCCCCGCCGGTGACCTTCGCCGGCGCGTCGACCGGTCGCGGCTGGCACGACGAGCTCGCGGCGACCACCGCGGCGATGGCCGCCATCGAGTTCGACGTGGCGATCGTCGGAGCGGGCGGCTACGGGCTGCCGCTGACCGCGTCGGTCCGCGGACTCGGTCGGGTCGGGGTGCACCTGGCCGGGGCCACCCAGCTCCTCTTCGGGATCCGCGGTCGACGCTGGGCCGACGTCCCGCGCGTCGCGCGCGAGATGGACGACACCTGGGTCGCACCCGACCCGAGCGAGCTGCCGCCGGATCCCGGACGCGTCGAGGGCGGCGCCTACTGGTGACCCGTCGCGGACGCGGGTCAGGTCCTCGCGACGAGCCGGGCCAGCGCCTCGCGGAAGCGCTCCGGGTCGAGCTTGCCCTTGGCACCGGGTCGATGCGGGTAGCCGGGCTCGACCGGGTAGAGCAGCGTCTCGAGGTCCATGCCGGCGAGCTCGACGAGCGGCGCGAAGTAGGGGTGGCGCGCCTCCTCGGTCGACTCGACGATGAGGCCGCGCGAGCCGGGGCTCGCGAAGAGCACCCCGGTCCAGTGCGAGCCGTGCGCACCGATCACGAGGTTCGACTGCGCGAAGAGCTTCACCTGCTCGGCGAACGAGAGCCCGTCCGGCTTGACCTCGACGAAGCCCTCCTTCGCCGCGATGCGCACGAGCTCGCGCTGGCTGAAGGGCTGCGGCACGCCGCGCTTGGTCTCGCGCGTGAGGATGACGCGCTTGCGCTTCTGCGGCGCGCGCGGTGCCTTCAGCGCGGAGCGCACGGCGCTGCGGAACCCGTCGAGCACGACCGCGCCGGCGGTGCCGGTCATGCGCACCGGCGCACCGGCGGGCGGGATGGGACGATGCCCGTCGATCCACACGAGCCGCCCGACCTCGTAGGTGGTGTCGGGTTCGAGCGCGATGGCGGCGGCGGGGTCGGAGAGCACCGCGAGCGCGTCGCGGAACGTCCGGCGCGCGAGCACCTCGGCGGGGACGAGCACCGGGACGCGCTTGAGCGAGCGCGGCAGCCGCTTGGCGGCGATCAGCCGCGGGAGGGTGTCGATCACCCAGTGGTACCACTCGGTCGCGTAGTGCCCACCGAGGAAGAGGCCCTTGTCGAGCCGCACGACCTCGTCCTCGGGGCGCTCCGCGACGAGCGCCCGCTCGCCCCGGTGGCTGCGCAGGAACCCCGTCGTGAGGTCGACCCCGGGGGTGCGCCAGCCCCCGGCGAGGAGCAGGCGCTCACCGACGAGCGCGGCGGAGGTGTCGGCCTCGACGCGCGCGCCCTCGAGCACGAGGTGACGGATGACGTCGGGGGCGACCCCGGGGGGCAGGCCCGACGCGTCGCCGACGACGAGCTCGCCGGCGTCGCTCGCGTGGGCGGGGTCGGCGTCGACGAGCTCGACGCGACGCAGCGGCTCGTCGTCCTCGCGGCCGGCGAGCCCGACGAGCGGTTCGGGCACGAGGTCGGGGCGAGCGCGCAGGGTCCGACCGATGCGATCCAGGAACGAGGGCGAGGCGCCACCCGCGTCGGACACCTGTCCCTCCCTGGACGACCCCCGTCGGAGCGGAAGGCTAGTGGGGGCCCGGACCGGCTGGGGCGAGTCCCGTGGCGCGCCCGCGTCGGAGCCCGGCGGTGCGCGGTCCCCGGCGCTGCTCCGTGCCCGGCGGTCGCCGCCGGGAGGGTGGCCGTTCGCCGTGCCCGGACGGCGTGGTGCCCGCGCCCGGCATGGCACCCTCTCCCGTGGCGGCAGGCTCCCGGACCCGCCGTGTGGGGTGGACCG
>JBEAQO010000008.1:0-2693 GCA_041163825.1 Actinomycetota bacterium
GACGGCCGCAGGGTCGCGCCGGCGAGGAGCAGACCCGCGAGCGCATCGTCGCCGGCGGGGGTGAAGCCACGCCCTCGCCCGAGCAGGTCGATGGCCGCCGCGTACCCCTCGCTCTCCACGCCGCGCACGAGCGAGGCGACCAGGCGATCGAGCCGCACCGCGAGGTCCGGGACGAACGGGTCCGGATCGAGCCCGGCATCGGCGACGAGGACCTCGAGGGCGCGACCCTGCGCCGCGAGCACGCGACGCTCCACCGCGAGCCGGCCGACGCGCGCGTCCCACCAGCGCACCGCTCGCAGCGCGAGGCGGGTGACCCGCGCGCCGTCCGGGGCGCCCGGGGCGACGGGGGCGTCCGGAGCGGCCACATGGAGCTCGAGCCGCCCACCGCCGATGCGCCCCACCCTCGCACCGAGCGTCACGGTGGTCGCTCCGACCGTGGTCCGGCCGTCCACCCGCGAGCCGTCCCGGACGTTCGCGGAGGGCAGCACGACGGGATCGGGCAGTACGACGGCGTTGGGCAGCGCGACCGCCCCCGGGGCGACGACCGCGATGACGTCCGGCACGTCCTGGAGGTCCCCGACGTCCCGGGCACGCGCGCGTCGTGGTGCTCCCGGCCGTGGCGGAGCGGCGAGCCCGAGGTGGACCGCCGCGGGTGCAGCGGCGAGGACCTCCAGCGGACGCGGGGGACCATGGAGGAGCCCGACCAGCGCGGAGCTCACCGCGACGTCGACCAGCACGGCCGCCTCAGGCACGGTCGCGATCGGGCCGTACCTGGGTACCGGCACGGCCCGCGAGCGCCTCGGCGGCCGAATCGAGCGCAGCGATGACCGCACGGCCCCCGGTGCGCTCGACGAAGCGGCGAGCCGCTTCCACCTTGGGTCCCATCGACCCGGCGGCGAACTCCCCCGCCGCAGCGAGGTCCGCGAGCTCCTCGACGCCGACCTCGGTCAGCCAGCGTCGTTCGGGCGTGTCGTAGGCGACCGCCACGCCGACGACATCGGTGAGGATCGCGAAGACGTCGGCGCGGAGCTCCTCGGCGAGCAGCGCGCCCGCGAGGTCCTTGTCGATGACGGCCTCGACGCCGGTGAGCGTCCCATCGGGTCCACGGACGACGGGCACCCCGCCACCCCCGTTCGCGACCACCACCGTGCCCTCCTCCAGGAGCCGCGCCACGACCGCGAGCTCCAGGGACGCGAGCGGTGTGGGGGAAGGGACGAGGCGCCGCCAGCGACCGTCCGCACCCTCGACGAAGCGCACGCCCTCACGACGGCGACGTTCGACCTCCGCGGCATCCTCCAACCACGGACCGATCGGCTTGGTGGGCTCGCGGAAGGCCGGATCGGCGGCATCGACGAGCACGCGGCTGACCAGCGTCACGACGGGACGCGTCGCCCCGACGGCGGCGAGGGCTGCCTCCAGCGCATCGACGATCGTGAAGCCGGTCGTCGCCTGGGTCTGGGCGACGCACCAGTCGAGCGGTACGGCCGGGACGACATCGCGTGCCAGTTCGTTCTTGATCAGGAGGTTGCCGACCTGCGGGCCGTTGCCGTGGGTGAGGACGAGCTCGGTCGGCTCCACCGCGAGGACATCGGCCAGCGCGCGCATGGTGCGCGTGATGTTGCCGGTCTGCTCGGCGGCCGTCCCCGCCCGACCTGCCGGTGCGATGGCGTTGCCGCCGAGCGCGACCACGACCCGCCGAGGCATCCCCGACCTCCCTCCGGCCCGGTCGTCCCGGGCGCCACCGGTCGTCCCGCTCCGCGCGCCTCGGGCCCACGTCGTCGGCGGAGACCGGATGGGTCCGCCGGGGCCGTCCGACGGGGCCGTCCGACGGTACGCGCCCGGGACGGCCGTGGGGCCGCACCCGCGGGTGCGGCCCCACGGCCCGCGGTCCTGCGGGGACGCCGGTGGCGTCCCCGCCCCGCTTCACTGCTGCCCGGGGATCTTCGGGGGCACCAGGTCGGAGGTCCCGAGCCCCCGCTCCTCCGCCGTCCCGGGGATCACGTTGTCCAGGATCAGTCCGAGCACCGCTGCGGTCGCGATGCCGGACGAGAACACCGACTGGACGATGGACGTCAGGGCCGGGACGCCGAAGAACGAGAAGCTGCCGGGCTCCAGACCACCGAAGTACGCCGGGAAGACGAACCCGGAGAACAGCACGAACCCGACGATCATCAGGTTGCGCTGCGAATCCATGTCGGCCCGGCGCAGGTTCGACAACCCCACGGCTGCGATCAGCCCGAAGAGTCCCATGTAGACACCGCCCACGATCGGGCTCGGGATCGTGGCGATGACCGCCCCGACCTTGCTGATCAGGCCGAGGACCACGAGCAGCCCGGCGCCGATGATCACGACCGCCCGGCTCGCGACCTTCGTCAGCCCGACGAGACCGATGTTCTCGGAGTAGGACGTCGAGGCGAACCCGCCGACGAGCGCGGTCGCGGCGCAGCCGAGGCCCTCGGAGCCGATGCCGCGGTTGATCGTCGAGGTGTCGGGGTCCTTGCCGGTCGCGATGCGCGAGACGGCGTGGTAGTCACCGAAGGACTCGATCATCGAGGCCATGTAGGCCGCGATGATGGCGATGAAGAACGTGAAGTCGAACAGCGGCGTCCCCCACGGGAAGATGATCCCGCCTGCGCCGACCTCGACGCCGCGCACCCACGCCGTCGACCCGACCGCATCGAAGCTCACGGCAG
>JBEAQO010000009.1:0-6700 GCA_041163825.1 Actinomycetota bacterium
CCACGAAGCTCCATCCGGACGTCGCCCGCATCGTCGCGCTCGTCACGCACCCGGACGTCACGGTCGCCCTCCACGGTGACGCGGACGAACGGTCGGTCGCCCGGCTCGGTCGGCAGCTGCGCGCGCACGGTGTCGCGGACCGCGTCGAGCTCCACGGCCACGTCGAGGACATCGCCGACGTGCTCGCGACCGCGGACCTGTCCGTCCACCCCCTCAGGGCGGACGGCTACGCGACGAGCGAGAAGACGCTGCAGGAGGCGATGTGGGTCGGCCTCCCACCCGTCGTGATCGAGGGGACCGCCGCCGCCGGCTGGGTCGAGCACGAGGTCAGCGGCCTCGTCGCCGCCGACGTCCCGACGTTCGCCGCCCACGTCGATCGGCTCGCCGGCGACGAGGTGCTGCGCCGGCGGATCGGGGACGCGGCGCGTGCGGCCGCGCGCGTCCGGTTCGACCCGCGCCGGAACGCTGCCGCGCTGTGGGACGTCGTCGAGCGTCGCATGGGCGAGGCGAAGCGGACGCGTGCGGTGCTTCCCGGTGCCGGGGGGAGCGCCTCGGAGCGGTTCCTCGCGGCGCTCGGGCGTGCGGACGGTGGGATGGCGGGGGAGTTCCTTCGGCGCGTCAGTGGTCCGGACGTGCGGGCCGACGCGCTGCTCCTGCGCGGCGAGGGCGGCGTGCTCCACCACCGCAACGTCGCTGCGGCCTCGGGGGAGGAGCCGGACGGGAGGCTCGACGCGTGGGCGGGGGTCCTCCTCGCCGCTGAGGAGCGCGAGGAGCGCGGGGAACGCGAAGAGCGCGAGGAGCGCGGGGAACGCGGCGATCCCGTGGCGGAGGAGGCGAGGAGCGGGGACCGGGCTCGGTCGCCCGGGGTGCCGCATGACGGCGAGGCGGCGGGACCGCCCGAGCGGACCTGAGGTCCGCGGGCTGCGGGCGTCAACCCAGCAGCGCGCGGTCCGCGTCGACCATGAGCCGGGCGAGCTCCGGGGTGAGGACCTCGGGCGTCCAACCGAGCTCGTCGCGGGCCAGGGACGCGTCGCCGACGAGGTCGTCGACCTCGCTCGGGCGCAGGTAGCGGGGGTCGAAGCGCACGTGGCGCTCCCAGTCGAGGCCGGCGTGCTCGAAGGCGAAGCGCACGAAGTCCCCGACCGAGTAGGACGTCCCGGTGGCGAGCACGTAGTCGCGCGGTTCGTCGGCCTGCAGCATGCGCCACATGCCCTCGACGTACTCGGGCGCGTAGCCCCAGTCGCGCCTCGCGTCGAGGTTGCCCAGGTGCAGCTCGTCCTGCAGCCCGGCCGCGATCCGAGCGACCGCCATCGTGATCTTGCGCGTCACGAAGGTCTCGCCCCGGCGCGGCGACTCGTGGTTGAAGAGGATGCCGTTGACGGCATGGACGCCGTGGGCCTCGCGGTAGTTGCGCGCCATCCAGTAGCTGTAGACCTTGGCCGCGCCGTAGGGCGAGCGCGGGTGGAACGGGGTCGACTCGTCCTGGGGCGGGGGCGAGGCCCCGAACATCTCCGACGAGGACGCCTGGTAGAAGCGCGTCTCGACCTCCGCGATGCGCACCGCCTCGAGCAGCCGTGTGGTCCCGAGCCCGGTGGTGTCCCCGGTGTGCTCGGGCTCGTCGAAGCTGACGCGCACGTGGGACTGCGCGGCGAGGTGGTAGATCTCGGTGGGACGCAGGGTCTGGAGCAGGGTGACGAGGCGCGAGCCGTCGGAGAGGTCGCCGTAGTGGAGGAACAGGCGCGCCTCGGGATCGTGCGGGTCGCGGTAGAGGTGGTCGATGCGGGCCGTGTTGAAGGTGGACGCGCGTCGGATGAGCCCGTGGACCTCGTAGCCCTTGTCGAGCAGGAGCTCGGCGAGGTAGGAGCCGTCCTGCCCGGTGATGCCGGTGATGAGCGCGCGCCTGTCGGTCACGTCGGTCCTCCTCCGCGCCACTCGGGGCATCACTAGCCTAGTGACGGCGGTCCCCGTCGCCTCGGCCGGAGCGTGACCGTCGGGCCGCGGGTGCCGGCGCAGCGGGCCGGGCAGAGGTGGGACCGATGGGATCGCACCGCTTCGACCTCTCGGACGCGCGCGTCCACGTCGCCGGCCACACGGGGCTCGTCGGGTCCGCGGTCTGGCGTGCGCTCGAGGCCGCCGGGGTCGGCGAGCTCATCGGATGGCGCTCGTCCGAGGTCGACCTCACCGACCGCGACGCGACGATGGAGGCCATCGTCGGTGCCGTCCCCGACGTTGTCGTGATGGCGGCCGCGCGGGTCGGCGGCATCCTCGCCAATGCCAGCGGTCCGGTCGAGTTCCTGCACGACAACCTTCGCATCCAGGCGAACGTCTTCGAGGCCGCGCATCGTGTCGGGGTCGATCGGCTCCTCTTCCTGAGCTCGTCCTGCGTCTACCCGAGGCTCGCGCCGCAGCCCCTGCGCCCGGAGTCGCTGCTGACGGGCCACCTCGAGCCGACGAACGATGCCTACGCCATCGCGAAGCTCGCGGGGACGATCGGGGTCCAGGCGTACCGGCGTCAGTACGGACGGCGCTGGATCACCGCCATGCCGACGAACCTCTACGGGCCGGGCGACGACTTCGACCTCGAGACCTCCCACGTGCTGCCCGCGATGATCCGGCGCTTCCACGAGGCGGCCCGCGACGGTGTCGAGGAGGTCGTCCTGTGGGGGACCGGCACCCCACGGCGTGAGTTCCTGCACGTCGACGACCTCGCTCGTGCCCTCGTCCACCTCCTGCGGGTCCACGACGACCCGACACCGATCAACGTCGGGACCGGCGAGGACCTGACCATCGCGGAGCTCGCGACGCTGGTCGCGGACGTCGCCGGGTACGGGGGACGGATCGCCTGGGACCCGTCGCGTCCCGACGGGACGCCGCGCAAGGTCCTCGACGTCGGACCGATCACGGCGCTCGGCTGGCGTCCGGAGGTCGCGCTCACCGACGGGGTGCGCTCGACGCTCGAGTGGTACCGCGGCACGGTCGACCGCACGGGTGCACCGGAGGGGGCATGAGCGGGAGCGCGGCGGGCGACACCATCGAGGTCCTGATCGAGGTCCCGATGGGCTCGCGCAACAAGTACGAGTGGGACCACGACCGTCACGCGTTCGTGCTCGACCGCATGCTGTTCACCGCGGTGCGCTACCCCGGCGACTACGGCTTCGTGCCGGACACCCTCGCGCTCGACGGCGACCATCTCGATGCGCTGGTCATCCTCGGTGAACCGACCTTCCCCGGTTGCCTCGTGCGTGCTCGGGTGCTCGGTGTGCTGGACATGTCGGACGACAAGGGGCCCGACGAGAAGCTCCTCACCGTCGCCGACCACGACCCGCGCTGGCTCGGGCTGAACGAGCTCTCCGACGTGCCGGCCCATCTGCTCGACGAGATCGCGCACTTCTTCGGCATCTACAAGGACCTCGAGCAGAAGCTGGTCGAGGTCCGCGGGTGGCGTGAGCGCACGGTCGCGCTCGACGTGCTCGCCGAGGCGCGCGAGCGCCGACGGACGGCCGAGGGCGGTTGACGCGCACCCGGCCGGGCGCGCCCCTCGAGCACGCCGGGACCGCGGCGAGGGGCCGCTGGTAGCCTCGCGGCGCGCGCACCCCCTCGGGTGCGTTCCCCCGCCCCCGTCGCCCCCGAGGTCGTCCGTGTCCGCCGTCGAGCCCGGTCCTCGCTCGGACGATGCGTCCGAGCGCGCGTCCGACGCAGCGGCCGGTGCTACGAGCGCCATCGAGGACCTCGGCGCGTTCATCCGGGAGCGGCGCGAGTCCGCGCGCCTCTCGCTGCGCCGCCTCTCCCACCTCGCGGGCGTGTCGAACCCGTACCTCTCCCAGATCGAGCGCGGGCTGCGCAAGCCGTCGGCCGAGATCCTCCAGGCCATCGCGAAGGCGCTCGAGATCTCGTCGGAGTCGCTCTACGTGCGGGCGGGCATCCTCGAGGATCGCCCGAGCGGGCCCGACGTCGAGCAGGCCATCCTGCGCGACGTGGCGCTGACCCGCGCGCAGCGTGACGCGCTCGTCGAGCTCCATCGCTCCTTCCTGCGTGCGAACGCGGCCGCGAGCGCCGGTCCGGACGTCGGGACCGGCGGCGGGCGGGGCGGGTCGGGGACGGGTGACGGCGCCGGGAGCGCCGCATGAGCGTGGAGGTCGTCGTCCACCGCGACCTCGCGGAACCGGCGCTCGTCGCCGGCTGGGACGCGCTCGCCGACGCTGACCCGGACGCGACGCTGTTCCAACGCCCGCGCTTCCTCGCTGCCTGGCACGAGGTGCTCGGGGGCCGGGGCGTCGTGCGCTCGCTCGAGGTCCGGCGCGACGACATCATGATCGGCTTCGCGCCGCTCTCGGTCGAGGCCGTCGGCTCGATCGGTGGTCCCGTCGAGCTCGTCCGCTTCCTCGGTGGCACCGAGGTCACCGACTACCTCGGGCCCGTCAGTGCCGCGGCCGATCGCGAGGTGGTCGCGGAGGCGCTGCTCGCGCACCTCGCCGACGACCGGCACTGGGACGAGCTCGCGCTGACGGGTCTGGCCACCGACGTCGGCTGGCACGACCGCCTCGCGGAGGCCGCGAAGGCGCACGGGCTCCTCGTCGTCGAGCGGCTCGAGGACGGGGTCTGCCCTCGGGTCGACCTCACCGGGGGCGCAGGTGCGTGGCTCTCACGGCTGTCGAGCCGTGACCGCAAGGAGCACCAGCGCAAGGCACGCAAGCTCGAGCGGGACGCCGGTCCGGTCGAGGTCGTCGAGTCGGCACCCGAGGCGCTGCACGACGACGTCGACGCGTTCCTCGCGCAGGTCATCCGGAGCTTCCCGGAGAAGTCCTCGTTCTTCCAGCGCGCCGACATCGTGCGCTGGTTCCACGCGCTCGTCGACGCGTTCGGTGCCGACCGGACCCTCCGGCTCCATCACCTCGATGTCGGCGGCATCCGCGCGGCGACGACGGTCTCGCTCCTGTGGGGCGAGACCTGGGGCCTCTACAACTCGTCGTTCGATCCCGACCTGGCCGCGCTCGCGCCGGGCGCGGTGCTCGTCGGCGCGCTCGCCGACCGCGCCACCGAGGAGGGCTTCGCGACGCTCGACCTGCTCAAGGGCGACGAGCCCTACAAGTACCGCTTCGGCGCCATCGATCGTCCGCTCGCACGGCTGACCGTGCTGCGCAAGCGCTGATGGGCGCGAACGGGACGGCCGGGCCGCTGGCGCCGCATGCCGGTGCCGGTGGTCGTGTCGCGCGGATCGGGCTGATCAGCGTGCACACGAGTCCGCTCGATCGGCCGGGGACCGGGGACGGGGGTGGGCTCAACGTCTACGTCCGTGAGGTCGCCCGCCGCATGGCCGCGCGCGGTGTCGAGGTCGACGTCTTCACGCGTCGGACCGGACCCGAGGACGCCGGGACGGTCGAACTCGCACCCGGAGCACGCGTCCACCACATCGAGGCGGGACCCAGCACGGTGGTCGCCAAGGAGGACGCGGCCAACCTGCTGTGCGCGTTCCTGCTCGCGATGGAGCGCCACCCGGCGGTGGCAGGGCTCGATGTCCTCCATGCGCACTACTGGCTGTCGGGCTGGGTCGGACGCCGGCTCGCCGAGCGCACCGGCATCCCCCTGGTGCAGACGTTCCACACGCTGGGCACGCTGAAGAACGCTGCGCTCGCACCGGGCGACCGACCGGAACCTCCGCTGCGCCTCTACGCGGAGGAGGAGGTCGCGCGCGCCGCGGACCGCGTGCTGGTGCTGACCTGCGGTGAGGCGCGACTGTTCCACCGCTCGTTCGGCCTCTCCGGCGCGCGCCTGACCGTCGTGCCCGCGGGCGTCGACCTCGACCTGTTCCATCCGGACGCCGATGATCCGGCGGCCGACGTGGTCGCGCCGCGCCAGCGTCGCGACGATCCCGAGCTGCTCTTCGCCGGTCGACTGCAGCCCCTCAAGGGGCCCGACCTCGCCGTTCGCATCCTCGCCGAGGTGCGACGCCGTGTCCCGGGGGCCCGCCTCCGCATCGTCGGCGGTGCCTCGGGCGACCTCGGCATGACGCCGGTGGCGCTCACCGCGCTCGCCGAGGAGCTCGGCGTCGCCGAGGCGGTGGCGTTCGAGCCGGCGCTCGACCAGGCGGCGCTCGCGGCCCGCTATCGCGCCGCCGACGTCGTCCTCGTCCCCTCGCGCACCGAGACCTTCGGGCTCGTCGCGCTCGAGGCCCAGGCCTGCGGGACGCCGGTCGTCGCTGCCGCCGTCGGCGGGTTGACCGCGGTCGTCGGTGAGGGCGGGACCCTCGTCGAGGGCCACGATCCCGCCGACCATGCTGCGGCCGTGCTCGCCTACCTCGAGGACCCGGGACTCGCGGCGGCCGCGGGCGCCGCGGGGGTGCGCACCGGCCGGGCGGCGTCGTGGGAGCACACCGTGGACCGCCTGCTCGCGGCCTACGAGGACGTCGTCCGGGAGATGGCGGCGGTGCGCGAGGCCGCGCTGCCGGCCGTGCCCGATGCGCCCGAAGCGCCCGAGGCGTCCGCCACGACCGCCGATCCCGTCGCGTCCGTCGCGTCCGTCGCACCGGGGTCGGCGAGATGAGCGCGCCATCGTCAGGCGCGGGTCCCGGTGGTCGGCGCGACGCCTCGGAGCGCGAGCGCCGGACCGCCGTTCTGATCGGAGCGCTGCTCTACCTCTGTCTCGATCCCGTCGAGGTCGGCGAGGCGCGCTGGATGGTGATGCTCGCCGGCGAGCACAAGCG
>JBEAQO010000010.1:0-2968 GCA_041163825.1 Actinomycetota bacterium
GTTCTGCCGGCGGGCACCGGGGCGGACCACGGTCCGGCGCCTCGACGTCCTCGCGCTCTCCCGGCCCGCCCCCGGGCGCATCGACGCCCGCCTCGTCGGTCCGGCGTTCTGCCACCAGCAGGTCCGGGCCATCGTCGGCTGCCTCGTCGAGGTCGGGCGCGGACGTCGACCCGCCGGCTGGGTCGCGGAGGTGCTCGCCGGCCGCGACCGTGCCCGGGCGGCACCCCTGGCTCCACCCCACGGGCTGACCCTCGAACGGGTCGCCTACGGGCGCCGTTGGCCGGCCGCCGAGGCCCCGTGGCCGCAGGCGGATCGGGGTCCGGGCAGGCGAGGCTGACGGGGGCCCGACCGTGCGTCTCCCGGGGGCGGGCGCGCCGCGGGGCGCACCGGCCGGGTCCTCGACCGGGCCGAGCGTCGCCCTTCGCCCGGGGCGCGCCGCAGGGCCGCGCTTGACCCCCTTCCGAGCCGGCCGGTACGCTGTCACGAACACGCGGTCCTGCTCGTCGCGCCGCTCGGCTGCGACGGTCCGGGGCCGGCGATCGTGCGTCCGGGACCCGGAGGGCTCGGGGACCGTGGACCACCAGCGGACCGGCCGTCTCGCCCGTGCCCGCACCGAGCCCGTCCGAGGAAGATCCGAGGGAGCCATGCGCACCTACTCGCCCAGCGGCCGCGACATCGAGCGGGCCTGGTTCGTGGTCGACGCCGAGGGTCAGACGCTCGGTCGGCTCGCGACGCGCGTGGCGAGCGTGCTGCGCGGCAAGCACAAGCCGACCTTCACCCCCCACCTCGACCTCGGCGACCACGTCATCGTCGTCAACGCCGACCGCATCGTGCTGACCGGCGCCAAGGCCGAGGACAAGCTCTACCACTCGCACTCCGGCTTCCCCGGCGGACTGCGCTCCGTGCCCTTCGGTCGCCTGCTCGAGCGTCGGCCGACCCGGATCGTCGAGGCGGCGGTGCGGGGGATGCTGCCCAAGACCAAGCTCGGTCGGGCCATGGGCGCGAAGCTCAAGGTCTACGCCGGCCCCGATCATCCGCATGCCGCGCAGCGCCCGCAGCCGCTGCCCGACCACGTCTGAGGCCCGACATGTCGTCCCAGAGGATCTTCACCGGCCGCCGCAAGACGTCGGTGGCCCGCGCGCGCATCAAGCGCGGCGCCGGCGTGCACACGCTCAACGGCCGCCCCATCGACGACTACTTCCGCACCGAGAAGCTGCGCGCCCACGCGCTCGAGCCGCTCGCGCTGGTGGAGCAGGTCGGGCAGTGGGACGTCACCGCACGCATCCACGGTGGCGGCACCACCGGGCAGGCGGGTGCGCTGCGCCTCGCGCTGGCGCGTGCGCTCTCGGACCACGACCCGGAGCTCCGCGGGCCGCTCAAGGCGGCCGGGATGCTGACCCGCGATGCCCGCGAGGTCGAGCGCAAGAAGTACGGCCTGAAGAAGGCCCGTCGCGCGCCGCAGTTCTCCAAGCGCTGATCCCGGCCGGACGGCGCACCGCGTCGCCTACGCTCACGGGTGATGGCGGCACGGCCGTCGTTCCGGCCCCGCGGGAGCTAGACGTGGCGAGCATCTTCGGCACCGACGGGGTCCGCGGCCAGGCGAACGTCGACCTGACGCCCGAGCTCGCGCTCTCGCTCGGTCGCGCGATCGTGCTGCTGCTCGACGACCAGGGCGAGCGGCGTCCCTCCATCGTCGTCGGACGTGACCCGCGCTGGTCGGGCGAGATGCTCGAGTCGGCGCTCGTCGCCGGCATCACCTCCGCAGGGGGGGACGCGGTCTCCGTCGGCGTGCTCCCGACGCCGGGCGTCGCCTACCTGACGGCCCGGTCCTCGGCCGCGGTGGGGGTGATGCTCTCCGCATCGCACAACCCGGTCGGCGACAACGGCATCAAGGTCTTCGGTCCGGCTGGGTTCAAGCTCGATGACGCCGAGGAGGCGCGCATCGAGGAACTCGTCGGCATCGGGGCCGGACGTCGTCCGACGGGCGTGCGCATCGGCCGGCGGCTGACCGATCCGGCGGCCGTCGCGCGCTACATCGAGCATCTCACGACGGTCGCGGCGACCGACCTCGGCGGGATGCGGGTCGTCGTCGATGGCGCCAACGGTGCGGCCTGGAACGTGGCACCCCAGGTCTACCGCCAGCTCGGGGCCGAGGTCATCGCCATCCACTGCTCACCCGATGGGGCGAACATCAACGAGGACTGCGGATCGACCCACCCCGAGGTGATCCGCGCGGCGGTCCTCGAGCACGGCGCCGACCTCGGGGTCAGCCACGACGGCGATGCCGACCGTCTGATCGCCGCGAGCCACGAGGGCACCGAGGTCGACGGTGACGTGATCCTCGCGATCCTCGCCCGCCAGGCGCACCTCGAGGGTGCGCTCGCCGGGGGGACGGTCGTCACGACGGTGATGGCGAACCTCGGCTTCCGCCGCGCGATGGATGGAGTCGGGATCGCCGTCCACGAGACCCCGGTCGGGGACCGCTACGTCCTCGAAGCGATGCGTGAGTTCGGGCACAACCTCGGGGGCGAGCAGTCCGGACACATCATCGACCTCGATCGGGCGACCACCGGCGACGGCGTGCTGACCGCAGCGCGACTCATGGGCATCGTGCGTTCGACCGGCACCCCGTTGGCCGAGCTCTCGCGCGTCATGCAGCGAGCACCGCAGGTGCTGCTCAACGTCGGGGGCGTCGACCGTGCGCGGCTCGAGGGCGCGCGGCCGGTGTGGGACGAGGTCGAGCGGCTCGGGGCCGAGCTCGGTGACGAGGGTCGGATCCTGCTGCGGGCGTCGGGCACCGAGCCGGTCGTTCGGGTCATGGTCGAGGCGGTCAGCGAGGAGCGTGCGCGCGAGGTCGCCGATCGGCTCGCGGCCGTCGTCGCTCGGGAGCTCGCGCAGGGGGAGGGCGCAGGGCGATGACGACGCTCGGGATGGCGATCGGGGGGCCCTACGCGTTCCTCGGACCGCT
>JBEAQO010000011.1:0-5540 GCA_041163825.1 Actinomycetota bacterium
CCTCCCCGGCGAGGACGTCGAGCGCGAGGCTCCACGACCCGAAGTCGAGCGTCGAGCCGTTCTCGGCCTTCACGATGACCGTCGCCACGCTCGGCAGCACGCGCTCGAGCGCGTCCGGGGCGAGTCCGGACGTGACGAGGTGGACCGCGGCCCCAGCGGTGCGCAGCGCGGCGATCGCCCGGTCGACGTGCGCGTCGACCTGGCCGTCCCGATCATGGTGAGCGAGCAGGACCGCGATGTCGGCCGAGGGGTCCCCGCCGGCGCCCCGATGGACCTCCGAGGCCCGCGGTCCCGGCTCGATCCGCAGGCTCCGGCTCCCGACCGCGAGCTCGCGATGCCCCTGGGCGAAGAGGTGCTCGAGCCCGTGACGGAACCGACCGGTGGCGACCGCCTCGGCGACGTCCGGTCGCTCGCGCAGGTAGCGCCCCTCGACGTGGTCGGTGCGCCGATCGCCGACCTGGTGGGACACGACCGCGAAGCCGCGGACGACGTGCCCCGCACCCCGTCCACAGAAGTGCTCGTACCCCGAGCGCGCCCGTCCGAGCGCCAGCGCGGTGCGCACCGTCGGGTTCAGGCGCAGGTACTCCTGCTCGTCCCACAGGGGATGGGCCCACCAGCCGAGGCCATGACCGACCGTCACGAAGTGGGTCAGGGCATCGAGTCCCGAGTCGCCCACCTCGGGATGCTCGACCGCGTACCACTCGAGGTCCACGAACGGGCTCGGCGCACGCCGCTCCTCGAGTCCGCAACGCCAGAGGTGCTCGAAGCCGGTCCCGCCCGACGCCGTCGCGTCGGGGTACCGACGCTCGTACCACTCGAGGTCGACGAACGGGCTCGGCGCCAGCGCCTCGCGCTCCCCGGTGCGGACGAGATGCTCGAGCACGCTCGTCCGACCCGTCGCGACCTCGTCGACCGAACTCGCGTACCAGGTCGCCGCGACGAGGGGGCTCGGATCGCGGCCCTCCCGCGCACCGTGGCTGGCGTAGTGGCGGACCGGGTCCACGCCGGCCGCGAGCAGGTCAGGATGGCGGACGAGGTACCACCCGGGGTCGAAGAACCGCCGGGCAGCGTCCGATCCGGCGAGGAGGTCGCGCAACCATCGCTCGGACGGCGCGCGCACGGCCGGGGAGGAGCGCGAGCGACGCCACGGACGCCGGAACGTTCCGCGAGGGCGGGGTGTCCGTGACATCGACGACCTCCGACGTGCGTCGCCGGCGTCGGCAGGACCCGTCGTCCGCGGGCACGGGACCCCGCGACGGTAGGCTCGCGACGCAGCCTAGTGGCCCCCCGGGGGTGTCCGAGTGAACCCGTCGCGCCGCTCGATGCTGCGGATCGTGCTGGCCCTGCTCGGCGCCGTCATGGCCCTCGCTGCGTGGTTGACGTCCTCCCCGCACGGTTCCAGCCCCGACGACGGCTTCCACCTCTCGAACATCTGGTGCGCGCGCGGGTTCGTCGAGGGGCGCTGCCAGTTCGTCGGTGACGGCCTCGAGACCGGTGAGGTGTTCGTCCCCGCGCCGATCGCCCGCATCAGCTGCTACGCGCAGGACCGCGGTCAGGACGCGAGCTGCTCCGACGACATCTTCTCCGAGGCGCTCGACGAGCTCCGGCAGGCCCCGGGCTCGGGCAACCTCAGCGGCGAACGCCCCGGGATCTACTACCGCGCGATGCACCCCCTCGTCGGTGACGACGCCTTCGCCTCGGTGTGGCGCATCCGCATCGCGAACGCGCTGCTCGCCATCGTCGTGTCGGCGCTGGTGCTCCGGCTCACGCGTCCCTCCGTGCGCCAGGCCCTCATCGGCTCTTGGCTGGTCACCTCGGTCCCGCTCGGGCTCTTCCTGATCACGTCGGTCAACTCCGGCGCGTGGGGACTCATCGGTCTGACCAACCTCTGGGCCGCGGCGCTCACGGCGCTCGAGCCCGGGCCGCGCTCGACGCGCATCCAGGCAGGCCTGCTCACGATCGTCACCGCGGTGATGGCAATCGGATCGCGCCTCGAGGCCCTGCCCTACGCGGCCCTCTCGCTGGTCGCGGTCGCCGTGGTCGCGTGGCGGGGGGACCTGCGCCGCCTCGTCGTCGAGCACCGCCGCGGGACGGCGATCGGTGCCGCCACGACCGCGCTCGGTGTGGCGCTGCTCACGACCTGGCGCGGCTTCGACTACCTGCGCGCGACCGGCGAGGCCCTCTCCACGGGCCTCACGACCTGGACCGAGCGCGGGGTCGGCAACGCGCTGTTCTACAACCTGATGGAGTTCCCCACGCTCGTCGCAGGGGCGTTCGGCTGGCGATGGGGCCTCGGCTGGCTCGACACGGAGCTGCCCGGGCTCGTCGCCTTCCCCGCCATGGCCGCGTTCGTCGCGCTGGCGTTCACGGGGCTCGGTCGGAGCGACCGTCGCAAGGTCGTCGTCGTCCCGGCGTTCGTCGTCGCGATCGTCGTCTACCCGATGCTCGTGCACGCGATCCGTGGACTGCTCATCTACGAGGAGTACCAGCCGCGGCAGTTCATCGCCCTGCTCTACCTGCTGTGCGCCTTCGCGCTGCTGGTACCGCGCGGCCGGCCCCTCGTGGTGCTCCGCCGCTCGCAGCGGATCGCCATCTCGACCTCCATCATCGTCGCGAACGGGATCGCGCTGCACGTCAACACGCGGCGCTACGTCAGCGGGCTGAGCCGGGAGTGGCTGTTCGACCTGAACGAGAACGTCCGCTGGTGGTGGGTCGGGCTGCCCGCACCGATGACCATGTGGATCGTCGGCACGATCGGGGTCGGCATCCTCGTCGTGCTCGGGATCGGTGCGTTCCGACCCGTCCACGAGCACGACGAGCTCGGCGCTACTCCGCCCGCGTGACGCTCGGTGTCGGTCGCCCCATGCCGTGGTAGCGGACGCCGGCGGCCACCATGCCCGCCGGGTCGTGGACGTTGCGAGCATCGACCACGATCGGGTACGCGAGCCGCGCGACGTACTCCTCGGGTCGGATCGCGACGATGTCCTCCCACTCGGTGCACACGACCGCGGCATGCGCCCCATCGAGGGCGTCCGCGATGACGTCGTGCGCCTCGACCCCGGGGACCTCGGTCGCGGCCTGCGCGTGCGCGACCGGGTCGTAGACGCGCACGTCGGCGCCCGCATCGAGCAGCGCCCGAGCGAGGTGCATGCCCGGCGACTCCCGGAGGTCGTCGGTCCCCGGCTTGAAGGCCGCCCCGAGCAGCGCGATCGTCTTGCCCTCGAGGTGCCAGAGCTCGTCGACGAGCTTGCGCACCACGGACTCGCGCTGGCCGACGTTGATGCGCCGGACCGCATCGAGCAGCTCGAAGTCGTAGCCGACCTCGCGCGCGAGGTGCGCGAAGGCATCGACGTCCTTCGGGAAGCACGACCCGCCGTAGCCGAGCCCGGCGGAGAGGAACCGGCGGCCGATGCGGACATCGTGACCCATCCCCTCCGCAACGACCGCGACGTCCGCACCGACACGTTCGCAGACCTGGGCGACCGCGTTGATGAAGGAGATGCGGGTCGCGAGGAACGCGTTCGAGGCGTGCTTGATCAGTTCGGCCGTCGCGACGTCGGTCTCGACGACCGGACACCCGGTCGATGCGACGACGGTCGCGTACACCTCGCGGAGCGCGTCACGCGCACGATCGCTTGAGGTGCCGTAGACGACGCGGTCCGGACGCAGGGTGTCCTCGACGGCCGACCCCTCCTTGAGGAACTCCGGGTTCGAGGCGACCTCGACGACGTGCGTCACGCCCAGCCGCTCGCGCTCGCGGTCGATGACCTGCTCGAGCCGCCTGCCCGTGTTCGCTGGCACCGTCGACTTCTCGACCAGGACGACGTCACGAACCGCGTGGGCGACCACGGTCCGAGCGACCGCCTCGAGGTAGGCGAGGTTCGGACCGCCGTCGGGCAGCGGTGGCGTCCCCACGCACGCGAACACGACCTCCGCGGCTGCCAGCGCATCGGCCGGATCGCCGGTGAACCGCAGTCGGCCCGCGGCCACCTGCTCGTCCATCAGCTCCTGCAGCCCGGGCTCGAAGAACCAGCTGCGACCGGCGGTCAGCGTCGCGACCTTCCCGGGATCGTCGTCGAACCCGACGACGCGATGCCCCCAGCTCGCCATCGCCGCCGCGGTCACGAGGCCGACGTGGCCGACGCCGATCACCGTGATGTCCACGTCGCAGCCTCCCGGATCGCGTCGATCGAGCGCCCACCGCTCACCCGCCGTCGGCCGCGACGCTAGCCGCCGCGTCCGTCCCTCCGGTCCGCCCGGGACGGACCGGACGTCAACCGAGCACCGGCGGGCCGTAGGAGGCGTCCTCCAGCACGGAGAGCAGCACGTCGAGGTCGTCGAGCAGACGTGCCGCCGGGTCGGCGACGGAGGCGCCCGCCACGACGCCCCCGACGGCGACGAGCCCCCGGGAGGGCACGAGGACGATCATCTCGCGCGTCGGTGCCCCTGCGGTCGGCTCGAGCACCACGATCCTGGTCGCGGGGACCTCATCGCCGACGACGATCGGGCCGTCGGACTCGATGGTCGCCCCGCGGGCGATCGCTGCCGCACGGACGTCATCGGGGAGGGTCCTCGGCTCGAAGGTGAGGCTCAGCACCACGAGCCCGTCGACCGGCACGCCATCCTCGGCCGACGCGCTCGCGAGGCGCACCCGCTCGTCGCTCTCCTCGACCACGACCCAGCCATCCGGGACGGGCAGCACGATGTTGCGCCAGGCGAGTGACGACGGGCTGCCTCCGCACGCCGCGACGAGCACGAGGACGAGGACGGCCAGCGACGTCCGGGCATGCAGCACGCGTCCCTCAGTCCTGGTCCCGCAGCTCGAGCTGGTCGCGAAGGGCGGCCATCCTCGCCGTCGTCGTCAGCAGGTCCTCCTCGTCCTCGACCGAGGCCCACGACGGCCACTCCGTCTCCGGACGACGCAGCTGCGTGGTGACGTCGTAGTCACGGAGCAGGGTCGCGGGCGCGACGTCCTCCCCGAGCAGCGACGTCGGGCCGTCCTCGGCACCCGTGCGGGCGGCCGCCGGGGAGACGTCGATCGTCGGCTCCTCGTCGACCGGGACCGGTGCGTGCGCCTCGAGGAAGGCGAGCGCCGCCGCTCCGAGGGCGTCCTCGGCGAGCGCCGGGTCCGCGGGACGCGCGACGGGCTCCAGGGGGACGACCGGCTCGGGCTCCGGTTCGGGTTCGGGCTCGGGCTCCGGTTCGGGCTCCGATTCGGGTTCGGGCTCCGGTTCGGGCTCCGGCTCGGGTTCGGGTTCGGGCTCCGGTTCGGGCTCCGGCTCGGGCTCCGGCTCGGGCTCGACATCACCGAGGGCATCGAAGCGGATGACGCTCCCCGAGCGTGGCGGTCCGACGACCTCGGTCCCGTCGACCGGCTCCTCGGACGCAGGTCGGATGGCGGTCCCGGCGGGGTCCTCGTCGACGGGCGGGACGTCCTCGACGACGGTGTCCCTCGGCCCCTCGGGCACCCAGGAGGTGTCGACCACCGGCACGGCCGGCTCGGTCGCGAGGTCGTCGAAGACCACGGTGAGCGAGGCACG
>JBEAQO010000012.1:0-9789 GCA_041163825.1 Actinomycetota bacterium
CCCCGCCCCGACGGTCACGACGTCGATCATCGGGATGCGCGAGGGGTAGCGGCCGACCGTCCCCTCGGTCGTGAGCGTGGGCTCCCCGTCGAGCACGACCGAGACGTCGGTCGAGGTCCCCCCGCCGTCGAGGGTGAGGATGCGCTCGTGACCCGCCGCACCGGCGACCATCGCGGCACCGAGCGCACCCGCGGCCGGTCCGGAGAGGACGGTCGTGATGGGCTGGTGGACGACCTCGGCCGCCGAGAGCACGCCCCCGTTGGACTTCATGACGTGGAACGGGACCCCGCCATCGGCAGCCCGACCCATCGCGGCATCCAGCCGTTCGGCGATGCCTCGGACGTAGCGCATCACGCGCGGCTTCACCGAGGCGTCGACGAGGGTGGTCACCGTGCGCTCGTACTCGCGGTACTCGCGGAGCACCTCGCTCGAGAGCGACACGACCGCATCCGGATGCTCCGCTGCCAGGACCTCGCGCATGACACGTTCGTGCGCGTCGTTCGCGTAGCTGTGCAGGAAGCACACGCCGATGGTGTCGACCCCGCGTGCGCGGAACCAGCGCGCGACCTCCACCGCACCGTCGCGGTCGAAGGGTCGGACCTCGCTGCCGTCGACCGCGAGTCGTCCCCCGATCTCGCGCACGAGCTCGACGGGCACGATGCGCTCGGGCTTGACCCAGAAGTAGCTGTTGCCGTAGCCGTCCGGGACCGACTGGCGCGCGATCTCGAGCACGTAGCGGTAGCCCTCGGTCGTGATGAGCCCGAGCGGCTCGATGCGGTCCTCGAGCAGCGCGTTGGTCGCGACCGTCGTGCCGTGCGACACCGACGCGACCGCGCTCCCCTCGGCCCCGAGCAGCACGAGGACCTTGGCGATGCCCTCCATGAACCCGACCGAGGGGTCCTGCGGCGTCGAGGGCGTCTTCGTGGTGGTCACGCGCCCCGAGGTCGGGTCGAACGCGACGACGTCGGTGAAGGTGCCACCCGTGTCGATGCCGAGCCGGAGCCGCCGCCCGCCGGTCGAGTCGTCAGGCACGGCGGGGCTCCGTCCGGATCGGGGGCCGGTGGCCGTCCCTGCGTCCCGGACGGTCGCCGGCAGCGGTCGACGGCCCCATCATGCCACGAACGCGCGGGCGACACGCTCGGCGGCTCCGAGGGCGAGCCCATCGGCACCCGGCGGGGCGAGGACCTGGATGCCCAGCGGCAGCCCCGCCGGTCCGACGAGGCCGGGAACCGCGACGGCGGGCGTGCCGAGCAGGGTCCAGGCGCGACAGAGCACGGGATCCCCGGTCGTCGCACGCTCCGGGGCCTCCCCGAGGACCGCCGGCGCGAGCAGCACGTCGACGTCCACGAAGAGTTCGGGCAGGGCCGCCAGGGCACGTGCTCGGTGCGCGCGACCGGCGGCGATCGCCCCCGGGTCCGGCGCGTGGCCGAGGTAGTCAGCGAGCTCCCGGCTGATCGCCTCCGGATGCTGGCGCGCCTCCTCGAGCTCCTCGAAGGCCTCGGCGCGCATCAGGGCGGCCTGCGCCGCGACCAGCCCCTCGAACGCCTCCGGGTGGGACCGCTCGATGATCGTGATGCCGGCGGCCGCGTCGAGGTGCGCGACCCCGTCCTCGAGCGCCGCTCGCGTCGACTCGGGGACGAGCCCCCACTCGGGCGTCCGCAGCCACCCGATCCGGAGCACCCCCTCGGGCACGCGCGTCTCGAAGGCCTTCGCATCGTCGGCGAGAACCCCGAGCGCGAGCGCGAGGTCGCCCGCATCGCGACCGAGCACGCCGACCGTGTCGAGGTCGGCCGCGCAGGCCCGGACGCCGTCGACGGGGATCGCGCCGAAGGTCGGCTTCGCACCGAACACGCCGCAGAAGGACGCCGGTCGCACGATCGATCCCGCGGTCTGCGTCCCGAGCGCGAGCGGCACGAGCCCGGCCGCGACCGCTGCCGCGGACCCGCTCGAGGACCCTCCCGGCGTGCGCGTCGGGTCGAGGGGATTCGCGGTCGGCGCCGGCGCGAACAGCGCGAACTCGGTGGTGTGCGTCTTGCCGACGATCAGCGCCCCTGCCATGCGCAGGCGGGCGACCACCGTCGCATCGCGCGCGGGTCGATGCCCGGCGTGGAGGGAGGAGCCGTAGGCCGTCGGCTGGTCGGCCGTGTCGATGATGTCCTTGATGCCGATCGGGACGCCGTGGAGCGGTCCGTGCACCTCGAGCCCATCGAGCTCGCGCGCACGATCGAGGACCAGCCCCGCATCGACGTGCGCGAACGCCGCGAGGTCCGAGGTCGCCTCGATGGCAGCGAGCGTCGAGGAGGCGACGTCGACCGCGGTCGTGCGGCCAGCGCCGAGCGCCGCGACGATCGTCGCCGCCGGTCCGGCGTGCAGGGGGGTCGTCACCGGAGCAGCACCCCGATCGCGACCCCGGCGAGCGCGATCGCCGCACCCACCACGACCGCGACGATGACCTCGGTGGAACGCCGCGGCGCGGAGCCGGGCTCGGGACGACGGAAGACCTCCCCGACCGCCGGGGCACCGTCCGACACGGGCGCACCGGCCGGGCTCGGACCCGCCCCCGCTCCTCGGCCCGCCGTGCCGTCGGAGGCGACGGCGGCCGGCGCGGTCCCGGTCACCTCCGCCTCGACCGCGGCGAAGAACTCGCCGGCCATGCGCCGTGCGACCCCGACGATCATGCGCTGGCCGACCCCGCCGATGACGCCACCGACGACGGCGTCGGCCTCGTAGGTCACGACCGTCGCATCCCCGTCCTCGACGAGCATCACGAGCGCGTCCGCCTCGACCGTGCCCGGCGTGCCGGCACCGCTCGCCCGCAGGCGGTAGCGGTCCGGCTCCACCTTGTCGGCGAGCGAGACGGCGCCGAGGTAGGTGCCCTTGACGCTCGCGACCCCGGCCGTGATCGTCGCGGCGTAGGCATCGGGGCCGGTGACCTCCAGGGACTCGCAGCCCGGCAGCGTGCGCGCGAGGACGGCCGGATCATGGAGGGCGTCCCACACGGCCTGACGCGGCGCGGCGATGCGCGCGGAACCCTCGATCCTCATGACGTCCCCTCCTGACCGGCGAGGAGCCGGCGCTCGTGGAGCTCCGACGGCGTGATGGGCATGCGGTCGATGACCACGCCGACGGCGTCCTCGATCGCGGCCGCGATGACCGCCGAGCCCGGGATGACGCCCGCCTCCCCGGCGCCCTTGACGCCCAGCGGGTTCAGGGGCGAGGGCGTCTCGAGGTGGTCGGTGATGACGGCGGGGACCTCGGTCGCGTAGGGCATGAGGAAGTCCATGAAGGAGGCGTTGAGCAGCTGACCGTGCTCGTCGTAGGCCATGCGCTCGTAGAGCGCGCCTCCCACACCCTGCGCGACACCGCCGAGGATCTGTCCCTCGACGATGCGCGGGTTGATGAGCGTGCCGCAGTCGTGCACGACCGCGTAGCGCAGGATGCGCACGTCCGAGGTCTCCGGGTCGACCTCGACCTCGCAGGCGTGCATGCCGTTGGCGAAGGTGGAGCGCACCGGTGAGTAGAAGTCGGTCCCCTCGAGCCCCGGCGACTCGTCGTCGCCCACGGGTGGCCGGTTCGGGTCAGCCGGCGATGCGAACTGCGTCGCGCGCTCGGCCGACTCGTCGAACGCGTAGCGCAGCGGGTTGGAGATCGTCGCGAGCACCCCGAGCTCGATGGCGGCGTCGGGGCTGCCCTTGACGCGCGCCGACCCGTCGATGAGCTCGAGGTCATCGACGGAGACCTCGAGCGCTTCCGCCGCGATCGCCAGCGCCTTCTCGCGCACGGCCCGGGCGGCGAGGTGGATGGCGTTGCCCGACATCACGGCGGCGCGCGAGGCGAACGTGCCCACGGCGTACCCGAAGCGACGGGTGTCGCCGGTGACGACCTCGACGTCGTCGAGCGGCACGCCGAGCTCGTCGGCGGCGATCTGCGCGAAGGCCGTCCTGTGGCCCTGTCCCTGCGTCGAGAGCCCCGTCGCGACCTTGACCCTGCCGGAGGGCTCCACGAGCACGTGACCACCCTCGTAGGGGCCGACCCCGGTGCCCTCGACGTAGGCGGCGAGCCCGATGCCGATGCGCCGCCCCTCGGCGGCCGCGGCCGCCCGGCGCGACTCGAAGCCGTCCCAGTCGATGAGCTCCTTGAGCTTGGCGAGCGATGCCGGGAAGTCGCCGGAGTCGTAGCAGTAGGGGCGGCCGTCCTGGAACGTCAGCCCGAAGTCGTAGGGCATCTCGTCGGGCTGGATGAAGTTGCGCTCGCGCACGAGCGTGCGGTCGATCCCGAGGTGCTGCGCGATGCGATCGACGGTGCGCTCCATCAGGAAGCAGCCCTGCGGCCGCCCCGCCCCGCGGTAGGGGGTGACCGGCACGGTGTTCGTGTAGAGGCTGTCGAATCGCACGCGGTAGTCGGTGATCCGGTACGGCCCGAGGAGCTGCGTCGAGGTGATGATGGGGACGATGAGCCCGTAGGGGATGTAGGCGCCGTGGTCGTGGAGGAACCGCACGTCGAGGCCGAGGATGCGGCCGTCGTCGTCGAAGCCGACGTCCACCCACTGGACCTGTCCGCGCTCGTGGTTGGCGGCGATGAAGTGCTCGCGCCGGTCCTCGGTGTACTTCACCTCATGGCCGAGCGTGATGGCCGCCCACGGCACGAGGAGCTCCTCGGGCCACGGATGCATGATCTTGACGCCGAAGCCGCCGCCGATGTCGGGCGCGACGCAGTCGACCTGCGCGAAGGGCAGCTCGAGCATCGTCGCGACGACGGCGCGCACGCTCGTGGGCGTCTGGGTCGAGGAGTGCACGCGCAGCCGCCGGTCATCGGCGTCCCAGCGGGCGTGCACCCCCCGGCCCTCCAGCGGCATCGAGGCCGAGCGGTCGATGTCGAGCCGGAAGCTCAGGCGGTTCGGCGCAGCGGCGATGGCTCTCGGCGCGTCCCCGATGGTCTGCTCGAGACTCGCCGCGACGTTGTCGGGGATGTCCGCGTGGACCGCGTGCTCCGCGGCAGCGGACACCTCGTGCCCGACCACGGCGGGGAGCGGCTCGTAGAGGACCCGCACGCGCTCGGCGGCGTCCTCGGCGACGTAGCGGTCGCGTGCGACGACCATCACCACCGCCTCGCCGACGTGGTTCACCTCGTCCTTGGCGAGCACGTGCTGGGTCCGGGGCCGGGTCAACGCCGGGTGCGGGATGAGGACCGGGAGACGCTCCTGGAGGCGTGGCGGCAGGTCCTCGTAGGTGTAGATCGCGACCAGTCCCTCGACGTCGATCGCCGCGGAGACGTCGATGTCGACGATGCGCGCGTGGGCGTGCGGGCTCCGGACGATCGCGACCTCGTAGGCGTCCTGACCGAGGTCGTCGAGGTAGCGCCCCTCCCCGCGCAGGAGCCGCGGGTCCTCGACGCGCGCGACCGGCGCGCCGACCATGCGCGTCGTCATCGTGGCCCCTCCCCCGCCTCGCCGCGCTCGGGACGATGGCGCGCCCTCGGATCCGCACCGCTCGCCGCGAGCTCCTCGCTCGCCTGGGCGACCGCCGCGAGGATGCCGGCGTAGCCGGTGCAGCGGCAGAGGTTGCCGCTCATCGCCTCGCGGATCGCCTCGGTGTCGGGCGAGGGCTCATCGGCGAGGAAGCCCGCGGCGGTGAGCACGAAGCCCGGCGTGCAGAAGCCGCACTGCAGGCCATGGTGGTCCTGGAACGCGCGCTGGATGGGATGCAGCGTGCCGTCGGACGCGGCGAGCCCCTCGATGGTCGTGAGCTCGTGACCGTCGACCGCGACGGCCAGCGTCAGGCAGGCGCGCACCGGTGCTCCGTCGAGCAGCACGGTGCACGCGCCGCACACCCCGTGCTCACAGCCGACGTGGGTGCCGGTGAGGCCCAGGTCGTGGCGCAGGAAGTCGGACAGCAGCCGACGGGCCTCGACGCGCGCCGAGGCGGGCACCCCGTTGACGACGACCCGGACCTCGTGGAGCACCTCGGACATCAGCGACCCTCCTCCATCCGCGCGATGGCGTCCGCGAGGGCCGCGCGCACGGCCCTGCCGGCGAGCACGCCCGCGAGATGGCGCCGGTACTCGGCGCTCGCGTGCACGTCGGCGTCGGGGCGGACGAAGTCGCGCACGGCCTCGACGACGGCCCCGAGCCCGACCGCATCCGGGTCCTGGACCGTCACGCCGTCGAGCGCCGGCGCGAGATCGAGGACCTCCGTCGCCGTCCCGACCCCGATGCAGGCGGCCCGGGCCGAGACGGGGCGACGGTCCGCATCGAGCGTGACGACGACCCCGACGCCGGCGATGGCGTAGTCACCGTGGCGCCGCGCGAGCTCGACGAAGGCCGAACCGGTCCGGGGCGGCGCGACCGGCACGCGAGCGGCGACCGCGATCTCCCCCGCCCGCACGTCGCTCTCGAGCGGACCGAGCACGAGCTCCCTCGCCCCGACGCGACGGGGTCCGGACGGTCCGACGACCTCGAGCGCGCCGTCGAGCAGCGCCAGCACCGCCGGTAGCTCGGCCGCCGGATCGGCATGGACGATCGAGCCGACGCTGGTGCCGCGGTTGCGGATGACGGCGTGCGCCACGTGGTCGAGCGCACGGCCGAGGAGCGGCTGCGCGGCGGCGACGGCACCGTCACGGCGCAGCCGCTCGTGCGTCACGCGGGCACCGAAGCGCACCGATCCGGACTCGACGGCGACGGTGTCGAGTCCGTCGACACGGCCGATGTCGACGAGCGCGCTCGGCGCGACCAGGCGCATGTTGAGGAGCGGGACGAGGCTCTGTCCGCCGGCGAGCACCTTGGCACCGTCGCCGAGCGCACCGAGGAGCGCGACGGCCTCATCGAGGTCCGTCGGCGCGTGGTAGGCGAACGGCGGTGGCTTCACCCGAGCCGGTCCCTCCGGGGATCGGCTCGCTCCCGCGCGCCGGTCCCGCTGCCGGAACGTCCGACCCTAGCCGACGAGGAGCCGTCCGAGCACCGCTTCGAGGGCACCCGGGGCCCGTCCGAGCAGCGCGCGCAGCACCGTCGCGTCCCCGGGGGAGCCGTGGCGGTCGTAGTGGCGCAGCATCGCGAGCAGCCGTCCCCGCCGGTCCCGATCGGTGATGCCGGCGCCAACGACGAACGCCTCCGGGTCGATGCGCTCGGCGACGACGTCCCGACCGAGCAGGCGCCCGGCGAGCCGCGCGATGTCGTCGCCGCTCACCTCGTCGGGGCCGGAGAGCTCGAGCGTGCCGTGGTGCGCGAGCCCCTCGAGGACGACGCGCGCGGCGACCTCGGCGACGTCCGCGAGGTCGACCATGGCGGAGCGCGCGGTGGGGTCGTAGGGCAGACGGAGCCGGCCCGCCAGCAGCGCAGGGACGTAGGCCGCGAGGTTCTGCAGGTAGGCGTTGGGCTGGAGCACGGTCCAGTCGAGGCCGGAGTCGATGACGACCTCCTCCGCGCGCGCCTTGTCCGTGTGGTGGGGCATCGCCGTCAGCTGCGGGTGGACGACCGAGTGCAGCACCACCCGTTCGACGCCCACCGACCGACAGGCCGCCACGAGGGCCAGCGCCATCTCGCGGTCCTGCCCGGCGAGGTTGGGCGCGATGGCGATGACCGCGTCGGTGCCCGCGAGCGCCCGCATCACGGCTCCGCGCTCGCGCTGGTCGGCGACCACGTGCTCGACGGCCCCGTCGACGCGATGCTGCCGCGAGCGGACGAGCGCGACCACCTCGGCGCCGCGCGCGGTCAGGGCCCGAGCGACCGCTCGACCGGTCTTGCCGCCGGCGCCGGTCACGAGCACGCGCGTCGCCGCCACGTCCCCCGCCTCAGTCGGCGGCGGATGCGGCGAGGTCCGCGAGCGCTCGCACCGCCTCGACGAAGCAGGACATCGGTGGCGTGACGATGCCCGCACCGACCTGCCCCGTCCCCGCGACCCGCCCAGCGATCCCGGTGTTGACGAAGGGCAGGATGCCGGTGCGCACGACCAGTGTCGCGTCGATGCCGACGGGCGCGCCCCGGAAGTCGAGGATCGGGATGCGGTGGTGCGGATGCTCGCCGAGCGCGATGGTGTACATGTCGCGTGTCGCGGCCAGCGCGTCGGCGACCTCGCCGCCGACGAAGCGCACGATCGCCGGTGCGGTCGCCATGACGAAACCGCCGAGACCCGCGGTCTCCATGATGGTGGAGTCGCCGATGTCCGGGTTCGCGTCCTCGGGGCCGTAGTCGCCGAGGAAGAGCCCATCGGGGACGCCCGAGGGGCCCGTGAACCAGCGGTCGCCGGTGCCCGAGAGCTGGATGCCGAACTCGGTGCCGTTGCGGGCCATGGCGACGACGACGCTCGAGCCGGCGAGCCCGCGGGCCGGATCCATGGCCGCCTTCGCGGCCGGCATCCCGAGGTTCAGGAAGAAGTGCTCGTTGCCGTTGACGAAGCGCACGACGTCGGCGACGTCGCCCGCATCGAGACCGGCATCGAGCAGCGGCGGCACGATCTCACGCACGACCAGCGCCGAGGCCGCGCGGTTGCGGTTGTGGAGCTCGTCGCCCATCTGCAGTGCCTGGACGGCCATCGAGCGCAGGTCGAGCGAGCCGAGCCGTCCGACGGCCGCCGCCATCGCCGGCGCGAGCACGGCCGCCATCCAGCGCAGCCGATCGAGCACCTCCGGACCGAAGGCCCCGTAGCGCAGGACCTTGCCGAGACCCTCGTTGAACGTCGCGTAGGCACGGTTGCCGAACGCGCCGTTCTCGACGACGAACATCGGCATCGAGGGGCTGACGACCCCGGCCATCGGGCCCACGGCCGCGTGGTGGTGGCAGGGCGAGAGCTCGATGTCCCCCCGCGCGGCGATGGCCTCGGCGTCCTCGGGCGTCCCAGCGAGCCCCTCGAGCAGCATCGCGCCGATGAGCGCGCCGCGCAGCGGACCCGATGCCGCCTCCCACGCGATCGGCGGGCCGGCATGGAGGAACTGCCCGCGCTCGAGGCCGAGCGCCTCCGCCGCGGTCGTGACGCCGACCCAGTGCGGTTCGGCGGCGGTGATGCGCTCGAGGGCGATGGCGTTGGCCGGAGCGGTCCGTGGGTCGGCGACGATGCGCGCGAGCTCGACGGCGGACGCCCCGACCGGCGGGCGCCAGTCGACGGGGACGACGTCGACCCCCTGGGCGGCGAGCGTGCGCTCGAAGAGCTCGACCCCGACGGTGACCACCGTCGGGACACCGCCGAGCAGGTCGGAGCCGGTCGGACCCGGTGCCGGGACGATCATGCCGCACCCCCCCGGGCGATGGCGACGGCCGCACGGGCGGCCTGCGCGTTGGACAGCCACACCCGCGCGCCCACCGAGGCGAGGCGGGCCGCCTGCGCCTCACGCCCCTGGACGTCGCCGACCGTTCCGCAGAGCGAGACGACCACGTCGAGGACCCGACCCGCGGCCCGCGCACGTGCACGCGCGCGCTGGATGACCGGGGCGAGCTCGGCCGCCGGATCCTCGTGGGCCCCGTGGCCGAGGACGACATCGATGAGGAGCACCCGCGTGGTCGCGTCATCGCACTCGCGCGCGATCGCCTCGAGCCGGAGCTGCTGGTCGATCATCGGATGGGGACGGCCGAGCGTGTACTCGTCCTCGCCGAGGTCGAGGACGAGATGGGCGTCCGTCGCCTCCCTCCCCGTCGGCATCGTGAGGCCCGCGACGTTGCCGCGCAGGGGCGCATCCGGCAGGGCGTCGCGAACGATCAGCGCCGCCTCCGCGGCGAGCGTCCCGCCCGCGAACAGCCCGACGAGTCGGCCGGCGCCACCCGCACCCGCGTCGTCGCCGCCATCGGCCCCATCGGCCTCGGTC
>JBEAQO010000013.1:0-3433 GCA_041163825.1 Actinomycetota bacterium
ACGCGCGGGGGCCCCCGGTCCGGGCACCTCCGGCGCCGTCGTGGGCCCGGACGTGGCATCACCGGCGCACCCGGTCGCGGCGACGGCGAGGGCGACGAGCGCGACGAGCCCACGGCGCGGCCCCGTCGCCCTCCGCCCCGCTCGGCGCCGCCGGACCCCGACCCGCTCGCGTCGGTCCACGATCCGCTCCTCCCGTCGCTCCACGACGCGCTCCTCCCGGCGGGTCCGCACCGACGCGAACCGCGAGCCGTGGGAGACAGCGCTACGCTGATCGAGTTAGGGAAGGTTATGGGAATGGTTCCCAACATGCAAGACGGCCACGAGCCGTCGGGGGACGCGCCCGCGGTCCGCCTCGACCGCGCCTGCGTGCGCTACGGCGCGATCGAGGCCCTCCACGACGTCTCCCTGGCCATCCCGCGCGGAACGGTCACCGCGGTCATCGGACCCAACGGATCGGGCAAGTCGACGCTCCTCGGCCTGATGTCGGGCCTGGTCCCCCTCGCCTCGGGGACGGTCGAGGTCCTCGGCGCGCCCGTCGGTGAGCGCCGCCGCGAGGTCGCGCACGTCCTGCAGGCGACCCGGGTCGAGGCCTCCGGGGCGATCACCGTCGCCGAGGCCGTCCGCATGGGCGCCTACGGGCGGCGAGGGGCGCTGCGCCGCCTGACCCGTGACGATCGTGAACGGGTCCGCCGTTCCATCGCCCGCCTCGACCTCACCGACCTCGTCGACCGCTCCCTCGAGGCGCTCTCCGGGGGCCAGCGCCAGCGCGTCCACGTCGCGCAGGGGCTCGCCCAGGGCGGCTCGGTCCTGCTGCTCGACGAGCCGATCGCCGGACTCGACCTCGTGAGCCAGGAGATCATCGCCCGGGTCGTCCGCGAGGAGCGCGCCGCCGGCCACACCGTGCTGCTCACCACGCACGACGTCGGCACGGCCGCCGAGGCCGACCTCGTGGTGCTCCTCGCGACCGAGCTCGTCGCCTTCGGTCCCCCGACCGAGGCGCTCACCCCCCACCACCTCGCGCACGCCTACGGCGGGCACGCGCACCTGCTCGAGGACGGCACCGTCATCATCGACGACCCGCACCACCACGGACCGGGGGCGCCCAGCGGTGGACCATGGGACCACGCCGACGACCACGCAGCGGGCCGCGCCGCGGGCCACGCGCACGTCCGGTCACCGCAGGGCGCGCCCGAGGACGCTCGCGACGGGTAGGTCCCTCAGCCGAGGCTGTCGATGTGGCCGAGCTGACGACCACCGAGGACGTGGACGTGGAAGTGGAAGACCGTCTGCCCCCCGAGCGGTCCGACGTTCGTCACCAGGCGGTACCCGTCCGCGATGCCCTCGAGCTCCACGACCTCTCGGGCGAGCGCGAGGCACGCCCAGAGCAGCTCACGCTCGTCCGTCCCGATCCCATGGATCGACGTGACGTGCGTCCGCGGCAGGACGAGCACGTGGACCGGTGCGCGGGGCGCGATGTCGCGGATGGCGATGCTGTGCTCGTTCTCGGCGACGCGCTCCGCGGGCAGTTCGCCCGCGAGGATGCGGCAGAACAGGCAGGAGTCGCTCACCCGGTGACCTCCAGCTCGACGACGACCGGCGCGTGGTCCGACGGCTTGTCCCCGGCTGCGTTGATGCGACGGAAGGCCGTGTCGACCACGCAGGCCCTGGGAGCGAGCCCCGCGCCCGCGAGCACGAGGTCGATGCGCATCCCGTGACCGCGGTGGAACGCGCCAGCGCGGTAGTCCCACCACGTGAACGCCGGCTCGTCGGCATCGAGCGCACGCTGGACGTCGACGAGGCCGAGGTCGATCAGCCGGGCGATGGCGGTCCGCTCCTCGGGGGTGACGTGGGTCGCACCCTCCAGCGCCGCCGGGCTCCATACATCACGGTCCGATGGGGCGACGTTGAAGTCCCCGGCGACGACGGTCGGACCGGACGCCACGAGTGCCTCGAGGCGTGCCGCCATCGCCGCGAGGAAGGTGAGCTTCTGCGCGAACATCTCGTGCCCGACCTCGCGACCGTTGGGGACGTAGACCGAGGCCACCCGCACGCCATCGATGCTCGCCTCGATCCAGCGCGCCTCGGAGGGCGAGGGCTCACCCGGGAGGGTCACCACGACATCCACGAGGTCGGTGCCCTCCGGCACGAGCAGGGCGACCCCGTTCCAGCGCCCCTCCGACCGGTCGACGGCGCGGTACCCCATGCTCGCGAGGTCGGCGTGGGGGAACGTCGCCGCGTCGACCTTCGACTCCTGCAGGCAGACGACGTCGGGACGATGGGCGTCGAGCAGCTCGAGCACGCGCGGCAGACGGGCTCGGAGCGAGTTGACGTTCCACGACACGAGGCGCATGCCCGAACCGTAGCCGCAGGCACGCCGCGGACCCCTGCCGTGCCACGCGGCTAGCGTCCGTGGCCCGGCGCCGGACGGCGGTCGGTCGGTGCGACCCGGCGCGGATCGCGTCGGAACGACGAGCCCAGGCACGACGGGCCCCCGTGCGGGCAGCCCGACAGCGAGGAGCGGACGTGACCGAGGGCGGGTCGCGACGCCTCCGCCCGGCCTGGGTCACGCCGGCGGTCCTCTCGGCGACCTGGCTCTCGATCGCCTCCGGGATGGCACAGTTCACGGTCACCGCGGTCATCGGTGACGTCGCCGCGAGGTTCGGGGCCTCGGGGGCGACCGGTGCCGTCGCCGGTCAGCTCGGTCGGTCCGCGACGAGCGTGGGCACCGCCCTCGCCGTCATCCGCCTGACCTCGCTCGCGAGCCTGCCCGCAGCGGCCATCGCGGACCGGATGGGCCGGCGTCGCACCCTGATCGCGATGACGGTCGTCGGGCTCGGCCTCACCGTCCTCGCCGCACTCGCGCCGGGCTTCTGGTGGTTCGTCGCGCTGGTCGCGCTCGCCCGCCCCGCGATGTCCGCCGTCAACGCGCTGGCAGGGGTGGTCGTCAGCGAGGAGACCCGGACGCGCGACCGCTCGGCGGCGATCGGGCTCGTCACGGCCGCCTACGGCATCGGCGCAGGTCTGGTCGCGCTCCTTCGGGGCGCGGTGCCCGACGGCCTCGACTTCCGAGCGGTGACGGCGCTCTCGCTCGTCCCCCTCGTGCTGCTCCCGCTGCTCGTGCATCGGCTCGACGAGCCGGTACTCGCAGGTCGGGTGACGGCCCGACCGGAGCACCGCCTCCCGGGACGCGTGCCGAGGCGCTACCTGCGTGCCACCGTCGTCCTCGGGATCGTCACCGGAGCGATCGCGCTGGGCACCGGGCCGGCGTTCACGTACCTCTTCGTCTACGGCGAGCGCGTGCTCGGGATGTCGCCGGCCACCCTCTCGCTCCTCGTGGTCGGCGCCGGACCCTTCGGGCTGACCGGACTGCTCATCGGGCGCGCCGGTGCCGACCGGATCGGCCGCGCCCCGACCGCGGGCCTCACGATGGCCG
>JBEAQO010000014.1:0-2528 GCA_041163825.1 Actinomycetota bacterium
CGCAGCCCCACGTCGACCGGGCGAGGTCGGTCCCTGCCTCGACGACGCGGCCTCCTGACCCGGCTGCAGGGCCGGCCGCGAGCGTCCGCCGCCGGTCGCCTCACGCGCCCCGCGTCGCGAGGGACCACACCATCGCGGCGTGCAGCCCGACGGCAGCGATGACCAGCGCATGGAAGACCTCGTGGTAGCCGAAGGCCGAGGGCACGGGGTCGGGGCGGCGCACCGCGACGATGATCGCGCCCGAGGTGTAGAGCACGCCACCAGCGACGAGCAGGGCGACCGCGACGGCGCCGGCGGAGCCCCACAGCCAGGGCAGGAGCAGGACGGGGAGCCAGCCGAGCGAGAGGTAGACGGAGTTGGCGAGCCCCCGCGGTGGGGCGAAGGGCATCCACTCGAGCAGGATGCCGATGGCGCCCCCACCGAGGGCGGCCGCCAGCAGCACGCGACTCGGCCAGCCGGAGAGCCCGAGGAGCGCGACGGCGACACCGGTGCCCGAGATGGCGAGATAGATCCCGGTGTGGTCGAGCCGGAACAACCGCTCGTAGGTCCGCGGGTCCCAGCGCCGGAGGTGCAGCAGGGCGCTGAACGAGAACATCGCGAGGATGCCGACGCCGAAGGCACCCACGGCCGCCTTGGCACGCCCCCCGTCGACGATCAGGACCGCTGCGACACCCACCGGTGCGGTCAGCGCAGCGGCGATCCGGTGGGACAGCCCCCTCCATCGCGGCCGCGGGGCGACCATCGCCCATTCGGTGTTATACGAGCGCCGAAGGATGGTCGGTCCGGACATGAGGTGAAGGCTAGCGGAGCGCGGACGGTGGGCCGGGCGGGGATCGAACCCGCGCACCCTCGATTATGAGTCGAGTGCTCTGACCGACTGAGCTACCGGCCCTCCCGATGAGGGTAGGCAGCACCGAGCTCGGTCGGTCGATCGGGAGGCGCCGCTAGCCTGCCGTTCCGGGGGCCGGAGCACCTCGGAGCGGAGCGGCGCGTTGGGACCCCTGCTCGCCCTGGGCGCCTCGCTGACCTTCGGGGTCGAGGACTTCCTCGCCGCGCTCGCAGCGCGACGGACCTCCGCGCTGACGGTCGCGCTCGGACTGCAGATCGTCGGCCTGATCGTGCTCGTCCCGATCGTCCTGCTCGCGCCCGGCCAGCCGTCCGTGCGTGCGGTCGCCCTCGGAGCGCTCGCCGGCCTGCTCGGCACCGCCGGCCTCGTCGTGTACCTCCGGTCGATGGCGCGCGGCCCGATCGGCGTGGTCAGTCCGATCGCCGCGATCACCGGTGCGGGACTGCCCGTCGCCTGGGGCGTCGCGGTGGCCGGCGATGCGCTCGGGGTCGCGCAGTTCATCGGCATCGCCGCGGGGCTCGCCGCCGTCGCGCTCGTCGCCGCCTCGCCGACCGGTCGTCCGCACGGCGAGCCGTCCGCCGGGGTCTGGGCCGCCCTGACCGCCGGGCTCGGCTTCGGGGCCTTCTTCATCGTGCTCGACGGGGCACCGCAGGACTCCGGACTGTGGCCCCTGGTCGGAGCACGCATCGCCTCGGCCATCGGCGTCATCACGCTGCTCCGCTTCGTGTCCCGTCCGGCCCCGCCTCGGGACGCGCTGCCGTTCATCGCGATCGCCGGCGTCTCGGGCATGGCCGCGAACGCGCTGTTCCTGCTGGCGACGCGGATCGGCGTCCTGAGCCTCGCTTCCCTGCTGTCCTCGCTCTACCCGGTCGTCGCGCTGCTGCTCGCACGCGCGTTCCTGGAGGAGCGGCTCCGGCGCCCGCAGGCCCTCGGCGCGGCGCTCGCGATGTGCGCCGTCGTGCTCATCGTGACCGGCTAGCTCGAGGGCCCCGGACCCTCCTCAGCGACCGCGCACATGGATGACGATGGGTCGACCATGCGCGCGCTGCCCGGTCCGCTCGGGCACCGTTCGTGTCCGGTGGTCGCCGAGGGCGATCCCATCCGCCACCCACGCGCAGATGGCGGCGTCCAGGACATCGTCCGGCGCCGCCGAAGTGTCCCCCGGGAAGCGGTCCGGGAGGTCGAGGCCGAGCTCGGCGAGCAGCGCTCGTCGCGCGGTGACCCCGGCCCAGCTCCGCTTGCGCGGCAACGGCGCGCCGGCCACCGTGGCGAAGGCGAGCTCGGGATGCACCTCCCGCAGGTCGGAGCGCGCGCCCCGTCGCGACGCACGCACGACCGCGTCGATCTCCGCCATCTTCGGGACCAACCGCCAGGCCTGCTGGCTCAGCCCGGCCCCGGTCACCCGGCGCGCCAGCTCGCTCGCGCTCGCGTGGTCGACGATGCTGCCGTCGAGGTAACCCTCGACGACCGCCCGCGGCGCCGTGCTGAAGACGCTGCTCGCTCTGCCGGCGAGGAGCCGGCGGGCCGCCGCATCGGACTCCCGCGCTGCATCCACGAACCCGATCGGCATGTCGACACCGACGACGTGCGCACCGCTGCGCGCGATCGCGGCCGCCGCCTCGACCTCAACGGCCACCCGCCCGACCCGACCGGCCACCAGCGTGACCGCGACCCAGCCCGT
>JBEAQO010000015.1:0-29620 GCA_041163825.1 Actinomycetota bacterium
ACAACCCGCGAACCGCCACGCCGACGGCGCTCAACCTCGCGATCGCCGCGACGAGCGCCCCGGTCGTCGTGCGGGTCGACACGGCATCGCGCGTCCCGCCCGGTTACGTCGATCGGGTCGAGGCCCTGCTTCGCACGACGGGGGCCGCGAACGTCGGAGGGCGGCAGTGCGCCGAGGCGGCGGAGGGGTTCGCGGCCGCGGTCGCGCGCGCGATGGCGTCGCCGCTCGGGAGCGGCGGTGCCGCCTACCGACATGGCGGTGTCGCGCGCGCGGTCGACACCGTCTACCTCGGCGCCTTCCGACGGGAGGCCCTCGACGCGGTCGGGGGGTTCGACGAGCGCTTCGTGCGCAACCAGGACGCGGAGCTCAACCTGCGGTTGCGTCGGGCCGGATTCACCGTCTGGCTCGACCCCGCGATCGAGGTCGGCTACCGACCGCGCGGGACCGTCAGGGGCCTCTGGCGCCAGTACCTGGGGTACGGGCGCTGGCGGCGAGCCACCGCGCGCCGCCATCCGGGTTCGCTCGGGCTGCGGCAGCTCGCGGCGCCGGCGCTCGTGCTCGGGCTCGCGGTCGGCACGCTGCTCGCGCTGGCGGGCCGCGTCGGGGGCCTCGCGCTGCCCGGAGCGGTCGGGCCGGCCGTCCCGGTCGTGCTGCTCGCCGGCGGCTACGGTGCCACCATCGTCCTCGGAGCGGTGTCGGCAGTCCGCGACCGACCGAGCGCGCTCCCCGGGGTCGCGCTCGCGCTCGTGACGATGCACCTCGCCTGGGGCGTCGGCTTCCTGCTCGGCCCGCCCCGAGACCCATGGACCAGCCGGTGACCGCAGCGCCGACCAGGGCCGAACCCGTCCTCCGGCGGCTCAACCGTCGGGGCTTCCGACTCCTCCACGTCGCCGACGCGGCCGGGCTCGCCGCCGTGACGGTCGTGACGATGCTGGTGCGCTTCGGGCTCACGTGGCCGACCTACCCGGTCGGGCTCTACCTCGCCTCCTTCGCGATCACGGTCTCGATCCTCCTCACCTTCCTCTACTTCGGCGGACTCTACGAGCGCGAGCCTCGCCTGGGCGCCCCGCCCGTCCTGCCGCGGGTGGCACGGCAGCTCGCGTTCGCGGGAGGGACCGTCGCGCTCATCAACCTCGCGGCGACCGCGCTCGCGCGCGAGCTCGGCATCAGCACCGCTCGGGCCCTGCCGATGCCGATCACCAACCTCATCGTGCTCATCGTGGTCGGCGCGCTCGTCGTGAGCCTCGACCGTCGGCTGGTCCATGTCGTCCGGCAGCGACGCGAGGGCCCGCCCCGCGTCGTGCTGGTCGGCACGCCCGAGGACGTCGCGCTCGCCCGACGCCATCTCGCCGACGTGGCGGTGACCGCCGAGGTCGTCGGGGAGGCGAACGGCGCGGCGGGCCTCGTCGAGGTCGTCGAACGCGAGCGCGCGACCGACGTCCTCGTGCTGTCCAACGCGACCCTGGAGGAGGTCTACCCCGAGCCGGTGAGCTCGCTCACCGCGCGGGGCCTGACGGTCCTGCACCGCGTCGGTCCGCTCGAGACGATGTTCGGCCTCGAACGCATCCGGGAGGTCGGGGGGCTCCCGTTCGTGCTGCTGCGCAACCAGTGGCTCCCGACCTCGCGCCGTCGTGCCAAGCGGCTCCTCGACCTCTCGCTGCTGCTGCTCGCGGCGCCGGTCTGGCTCGTGGTGCTCGCGGCGACCGCCCTGCACCAGTCCCTCGTCGCCGGTCGTCCGCTCCTGTTCGTGCAGGAGCGCGTCGGTCGCGAGGGCCGCACCTTCGGCATGGTCAAGTTCCGCACCATGCGGGTGGGTGCCGAGGAGGACGGCCGACCGCGGCTCGCCGAGGTCGACGACGAGCGCATCCTCCCTCGCTGTCGGTGGGTCCGCGCGACCCGGCTCGACGAGCTGCCGCAGCTGTGGAACGTGCTGCGCGGCGAGATGTCGCTCGTCGGTCCTCGTCCGGAGCGTCCGGAGCTCGTCGCCGGCTTCGAGGCGACGATCCCGGGCTACCACCAGCGCCACGAGGTCGCACCGGGCATGACCGGACTCGCGCAGGTGAGTGGCCGCTACCACACCGACGCGACCTACAAGCTCGGGTACGACCTGCAGTACCTCGCGAACTGGTCGGCGGTGCTCGACCTCGAGATCCTGCTGCGCACGGTCGCGGTGGTCCTCGGACGACGACCATGACCTCGGGGCGTCCGCGTGTGCACGTGGTGCTCGCGACCTATGAACCCGATGAGCGCTTCCTCGCGGCCCAGGTCGCGAGCATCCGCGCCCAGGACGGGGTCGAGCTCACCGCGCACGTCGTCGACGATGGGAGCTCGAGGGAGGCGATCGCTCGCATCCGGCGCGTGCTCGGCCGCGACCGCCGCTTCGAGCTCGTCGCGCTCGAGCACGCCGGCGTGGCGGCGACCTTCGAGCGGGGTCTCGCGCTCGTTCCCGACGGGGTGGACGCCGTGCTGCTCTCGGACCAGGACGACGTCTGGCATCCCGACCACGCGACGCGGGTGGTGGCGCTGCTCGATGAGGGACACCTCCTCGCGCACACCGATGCCGTGGTCGTCGATGCTCGGGGGCGCACGGTCGCGCCATCGCTCTTCGCCCACGAGTCGCGCGACGTCGCGGCGTCGACGCCGGCCGACCTCGTGATCCGCAACGTCGTCACGGGCTGCACGACCGCGCTGCGACCGAGCCTGCTCGCGGCGGCCCTGCCGTTCCCCGAGCCGTTCGGTTCGCGACCCTTCCTGCTCCACGACCTCTGGCTCGCGCTCTGCGCCGCCTCGCTCGGCACGGTCGGTGTCGATCCCCATCCGTCGGTCAACTACCGCCAGCACCGCGACAACGTGATCGGGGCCGCACCCGGCATCGGGCGCTGGAGAGGGTGGCGGCAGGCGACCGGGTCCTGGCAGCGCTGCCGGGCCATCGCCTCGGCGGTCCGCGGCGTCGCCGCCGAGGGCCGGTTGCCGCGCCCCGGCTGGGGGGTGCGCGTCTGGACGGGCCCGCTCGCCGAGCTCGTCACGCCGGTCCGCCTCGCCGCCTTCGCGCTGCGACGCCCGGGTGGGCGGGCGCTGGCCCGCACGCTCGCGGCGGGGGCGCTCGGGGCGGCCGCGCTGCGGCTCCGAGCGCTGCCCGGACGGCTCGCGGTGGACCTCGGCCGCAAGGCCCGCAAGGCGCTCGCCGTCCTCGTCCACGTCGCGACCGCACCGCGGGTCGCGGCGAACGCCCTGGTGCGGAGCGCCGGACTGACCGACGACGGCCCGCTGCGTTCGATCGAGCCGGTGCCCTACGGGCCCCAGTGCCGACCGCTGCGTGCCGTCCTCCATCAGCGCGCGGGCCGGGTGGTCAACGTCCTGATCCCGGGGGTGTCGCCCTCCGGGGTGTTCGGCGGGGTCGCGACCGCGGTCACCATCGCGGTCCGGCTGGCCGAGGCCGGCGAGCGCGTCCGGCTGGTCCTGACCGACTACGGCCAGACGCTCAGCGAGGCCCGCATCCGTGCGCTCGTGCTCCGCCACGTCGCGACCACCCCGGAGGCGCTGGGGCGCATCGCCGTGACCAACGCCATCCGCGACGACCGGGTGCTCGACCTGGGGCCCGGGGACGTGTTCCTCGCGACCGCGTGGTGGACCGCCTTCCGGGCCGCGAACACCATCGCGGCCGAGCCGCGGCTCGTCGAGCGCCGCGTCCACTACCTCGTGCAGGACCACGAGCCGCTGTTCTACCCGGCGTCCGACCGGCAGCTCGATGCCCAGCGCTCCTACGAGCTCCCGGCGCTCCACCTCGTGAACTCGGCACCGCTGGCCGAGCACCTGCGCACCGAGGTCGGGCTCGTCATCGACCCGGCGCTCGTCTTCGCACCGGTCGTCGCCGTGCCGCGCGCACCGCTGCGTGCGATGCCGGCGCCGGGCGAACCGTTGCGCGTGCTCGTCTACGGCCGCCCCGGCGTCGGGCGCAACCTCTTCGACACCGCACTGCGGGGCCTCGCGCTCTGGATCGCCGAGCGCCGCTCGGCCGGGGGGGCCCTCGACCCGGAGCTCGTGACCATCGGCGAGCGCCTTCCCGTGCGCTACGAGGTCGCTGGCGTGCCGGTGCGGGACCTCGGGGTCCTCGCGTGGGGGGAGTACCTCGGGCTCCTCGCCCGCTCCCACGTCGGGGTCTCGCTGATGACCTCGCCCCATCCGAGCTACCCACCGCTCGAGATGGCGAGCTCGGGCATGGTCGTCGTCAGCAACCGCTGGGGCCCCAAGGACCTCGGTTCCGTGACCCGACGCATCGTCTCGTGCGACCCGGACCCCGTCTCGCTGTCGCGGGCACTCGGCCGGGCCGAGGCTCGCCTGGCGGCCGGGGGCGACCCACCGATCCGGCTCGAGCGACTCGGGGTCGACCTCGATGCCGTCGTGGCCGCGTACCGAGGACACCTGGAGGCGCCACCGCGCGGGCGTCGGCGGCGCTGAGGCGGCGGGACCACGCCGGACGGCGGGACCCCTCGAGCGAGTAGCGTCCCTCCCGATGGCGGCCCGCTCGGCGGTCGGACGTCCGCGTCCGGCCCGTGAGCGCGCCCGCACCGTCCAGCGACCTCCGTCGAGGATGCCCACGATGACCGACCCCGTGACGACCTTCGCCGAGGGGCGCTGGACCGCCGGCGTCGTCGGGCTCGGCTACGTCGGGCTCCCGCTGGTGATGACCGCCATCGAGGCGGGGCTCCCGGTCATCGGCTTCGACGTGTCCGCCGAGCGCGTCGCGGCGCTCTCGGCCGGACGCTCGCACGTCGAGGACGTGACCGACGCCGAGCTCGCCCGTGCCATCGCTGCCGGCGCGCGCTTCACGACCGACGAGACCGTGCTTGCCGAGGCCGACGCCATCCTCATCGCCGTGCCGAGCCCGCTCGGACGCAACCGTCAGCCCGACATGAGCTACATCGAGGCGGCCGCCGCGATGGTCGAGCGCATCGTCCGGCCGGGCCGGCTGGTCGCGCTCGAGTCCACCACCTACCCCGGGACCACCGACGAGTACCTGGTCCCGGCCGTCGAGCGCGCCGGGTTGGTGCTCGACCGTGACGTCTTCGTCGCCTTCTCCCCGGAGCGCATCGATCCGGGCAACCCGCTCGGCACCTCGGAGATCCCCAAGGTCGTCGGCGGGGTGAGCGAGCGTTCGGGCGACGTCGCGGAGGCCGCGTACGGGCGGTTGGTGCGTTCCGTCCACCGCGTGGGCTCCGCGCGGGCGGCCGAGCTGACCAAGCTGCTCGAGAACACCTACCGGTCGGTGAACATCGCGCTCATCAACGAGCTCGCCCAGGTCGCCCACGCCTTCGACGTCGACATCTGGGAGGTCGTCGACGCCGCGGCGACCAAGCCCTTCGGGTTCCAGGCCTTCTACCCCGGTCCCGGTGTCGGCGGGCACTGCATCCCGCTCGATCCGCAGTACCTCGCCTGGCGTGCGCGCGAGCTGCGTGCGCCGACGCGCTTCATCGACCTCGCCGAGGACGTCAACCTCGCGATGCCCGACTACGTGGTCGACCGCGTCATCGATGAGCTCAACCGTCGAGGACGGGCGCTCAACGGCGCGCGCGTCCTCGGGCTCGGGGTCTCCTACAAGCGCGACATCGCCGACGACCGTGAGTCGCCGGCCATCGACGTGCTCCAGCGCCTGGCAGGACGGGGCGCCGACGTCGGCGCGTTCGACCCCCATGTCGACCCTGCCCGCATCGCCGCGCGCGGGTTCCGCGCGGTCGGCACCGAGGAGCTGGCCGGTTGGGACCTCGCGGTGCTGCTCACCGACCATGCGGTCTTCGACCTCGCGGCGATCGCGTCGGCGGTCCCGGCCGTGCTCGACACCCGTGGCGCGTACCGGCGTCAGGGTGTGCGTGCGGCCAACGTGATCGCGCTGTGACCGAGCACGACCTCGTCCTCGTCGTCGACTTCGGTGCGCAGTACGCGCAGCTGATCGCACGTCGGGTGCGGGAGGCCGGCGTGTACGCCGAGCTGGTCCCGCACGACGTCACCGTCGAGGAGCTCCGTCGGCGAGCGCCACGTGCGCTGGTGCTCTCCGGGGGCCCCGCCTCCGTGTACGCCGACGACGCACCGAGCCACGACCCCGGGATCCTCGCGCTGGGCGTCCCGACGTTCGGCATCTGCTACGGCTTCCAGGTCATGGCCCAGGACCTCGGCGGCACCGTCGCGCACACCGGGACGGGCGAGTACGGGAGGACGACGCTGACCTCGGGGGAGGGCTCCACGCTGTTCGCCGGGCTGCCCGAGGAGCAGGCGGTGTGGATGTCGCACGGGGACTCGGTGGTCGCCGCGCCGCCCGGGTTCGACGTCGTCGCCTCGACCGCCGGCACCCCGGTCGCCGCCTTCGAGCACCGTGAGCGCCGGCTCGCGGGCGTCCAGTTCCACCCCGAGGTCGTCCACAGCGAGCACGGCCAGCGCGTGCTCGAGCGCTTCCTCCTCGACGTGGCCGGCTGCCGGCCCACCTGGACCGCGCAGGACGTCATCGCCGAGCAGGTCGATGCGATCGCGGCCCAGGTGGGACCGGGGCGGGCGGTGTGCGGCCTCTCGGGCGGGGTCGACTCGGCGGTCGCCGCGGCGCTCGTCCAGCGCGCGATCGGCGAGCGCCTGACCTGCGTGTTCGTCGACCACGGGCTGCTCCGTGAGGGCGAGGTCGCGCAGGTCGAGCGCGACTTCGTCGCCGCGACGGGGGCGAGGCTCGTCGTCGTCGACGCGCGCGAGCGCTTCCTCACCGCACTCGCCGGTGTGACCGATCCGGAGGACAAGCGCCGAGCCATCGGCCGCGAGTTCATCCGCACGTTCGAGGATGCGGCGCGCGAGGTGGTCGCCGAGCAGGGCGAGGTCGACTTCCTCGTCCAGGGCACCCTCTACCCCGACGTCGTCGAGTCGGGCGGCGGCGCCGGCGCGTCGAACATCAAGAGCCACCACAACGTCGGGGGCCTGCCCGACGACCTCGCCTTCGAGCTCGTCGAGCCGCTCCGGCGGCTGTTCAAGGACGAGGTCCGACGCATCGGGACGGCGCTCGGCCTGCCCGATGCGATCGTCGAGCGTCAGCCGTTCCCGGGGCCCGGCCTGGCAATCCGCATCGTCGGGGAGGTCACGCCGGCGCGCCTCGACCTGCTCCGTCGGGCCGATGCGATCGTGCGCGCGGAGCTGACCGCGGCCGGGGTGGACCGGGAGGTCTGGCAGTGCCCGGTGGTGCTGCTCGCCGACGTGCGCTCGGTCGGGGTCCAGGGCGACGGCCGGACCTACGGCCACCCCATCGTCCTGCGACCCGTCGCGAGCGAGGACGCGATGACCGCCGACTGGGCGCGCCTGCCCCATGAGGTCATCGCGCGCGTATCGACCCGCATCACCAACGAGGTCCCCGGGGTGAACCGGGTCGTGCTCGACGTGACCTCCAAGCCCCCGGGCACCATCGAATGGGAGTGAGCCTGCCCGACCGGCCCCGCTGACCCGGGGCTACCCTCGGAGGGCCCGACGCGGTCCGGGCGGATCGCGCTCGCCGGGCGCTCGCCGGGCGAGGAGGGGCGGGAGGGCACCGTGGAGTTCGGCATCTGGGTCCCGATCGCGGTCGTCGCGCTGGTCGTGCTCTGGCTCATCACCAGCTACAACCGGCTGGTCCGCGCGCGGGTGCGCATCGACGAGGCCTGGGCGCAGATCGACGCCCAGCTCCAGCGTCGCCACGACCTGATCCCCAACCTGGTCGAGACCGTGAAGGGCTACGCCGCCCACGAGCGAGCGACCTTCGAGGAGGTCACGGCGGCCCGCGCCCGAGCCGTGTCGGTGTCCGGTCCGGCCGACCTCTCGCAGGCCGAGAACGTGCTGACCCAGGCCCTCGGGCGCCTGCTGGCCGTCGCCGAGGCTTACCCCGACCTCAAGGCGGACGCGAACTTCCTGCGCCTGCAGGAGGAACTCGCCCACACCGAGAACATGGTCGCCGGTGCGCGCGGGCACTACAACGCCTCGGTGCGCACCTACGACGAGTCGCGGCAGGTGTTCCCGACCTCGCTGATCGCCGGTGCCCTCGGGTTCGCGGCGCGGGACTACTTCGAGGTCGAGACCGTCGAGGTCCGTGCCGCGCCGGACGTGAGCTTCGGTTGAGCCCGGTCGGGGACCGGGCCGTCCGGTGCGCGGCCGTGACCGGGGGGCCGGTCCGGCCGTGAGCGACGGCACCGTCTACGACGAGCTGACGCGCCAGAACCGGCGCGCCACCAGGTTGCTGCTCGCTGGCGGCGTCGTCATCGTCGCCGTGCTGGTCTGGGTCATCGCGGGGCTCCTCCTCGGCGGTGCCGTGCTCGAGCCCGAGCTCGGGATCCCGGTGACGGCGCTCGGGACCGCCGTCGGTCTGGTGCTGACCTACGCGTCCTACCGCTCGGGCCCCGCGCTCGCGCTCCGGGCCGCGCGCGCCCGTCCGGTCGAGCGTCACGAGGCGCCCGAGCTCCACAACCTGCTCGACGAGGTCTGCGTCGCTGCCGGACTCGGGCAGGTCCGACCCCGCCTCCACGTCGTCGACGATCCCGCGCCCAACGCCTTCGCGACGGGCCTGTCGATCGAGGACAGCCACGTCGCCGTCACCACCGGGCTCGTCGAACGGCTCCCGCGCTACGAGCTGCGCGCCGTGCTCGCTCACGAGGTCGCGCACATCGTCAACGACGACCTCAGGGCCGTCACCGTCGCCGTCGCCACCGCAGGGCTCGTGGCGCTGCTCGCCGATGTGCTCGTGCGCGCGATCTGGTACGGGGGGAGGTTCAGGGGGAGCGGTCGTCGCAGCGACGGCGCCGCGGCGATCCAGCTCGTCCTCCTCGTCATCGGGGTGCTGGCCGCGGTGCTGCTCCCGCTCGCCGCGCAGCTCATCCGCTTCGCGGTCTCGCGGCAGCGCGAGTTCCTCGCCGATGCCAGTGCCGCCGAGCTGCTGCGTGACCCGCAGTCGATGGTCGACGCCCTACGCCGCCTCGAGCTCGACACGACGGAGCTCTCCCGCTTCGAGGTCGCCACCGCCCACCTGTGGTTCGAGGAGCCCAACGCCCTCGAGGGCCACGGCGGCGCTTCCCGCATCGCCCGGCGCTTCGCGACCCACCCCTCCATCGCCGAGCGGGTGGCGAGGCTCGCGACGCTCAACGCCGGCATGGTCGACCCTGCGCGTCCACTGCCGCCCACCGACCCGCGCCGCTGAGACGCCCCGGGCCCGACCGGCTCGGGCAGCGTCCGGACGGCCGAGCGCGGCCCTGGGCCGGGGGCGGCCCCCCGGGCCGCGGCTAGGCTCACCGGACGCGCGGCCGGGAGACCGTGCCCGAGCCCCGGGGGAGCCGTTGCTCGTCATCGAGAACCTCGAGGTCGTGTACGAGGACGTGATCCTCGTGCTCAAGGGCGTGTCCCTGGAGGTCCCTGACGGCGCCATCGTCGCGCTGCTCGGTGCGAACGGTGCGGGCAAGACGACCGTGCTCCGGGCGATCACGGGGCTCCTCGACGTCCACCGCGGGGACATCACGAAGGGCACCATCACCTTCGAGGGCAAGGACCTCAACGGCCTCGACGCGCCGGCGACCGTCGAGGCGGGGGTCGCCCAGGTCATGGAGGGGCGCCGCGTCTTCGGCACGTTCACCATCGACGAGAACCTCCGCGTGGGCGCGCACACGGCCTCCCGCGGGTCCATCGAGGCGAACCTCGACCGGGTCTACTCGCTGTTCCCCGTGCTCGCGACGCGTCGCCGCCAGGTCGCCGGCTACCTCTCCGGTGGGGAGCAGCAGATGCTGGCCATCGGACGCGCGCTGATGGCGGAGCCGCGACTGCTCCTGCTCGACGAGCCCTCGCTCGGTCTCGCACCGCTCATCGTGCAGCAGATCCGTGACCTCATCGTCGAGATCAACCGCCAGGGCACCTCGGTGCTGCTCGTCGAGCAGAACGCGAACATGGCCCTGTCGATCGCCTCGCACGGCTACATCATGGAGACCGGCAAGGTCGTGATGGACAAGCCGGCGGCGGTGCTGCGCGAGGACGAGGACGTGCGCGAGTTCTACCTGGGGCTGCGCGAGGAGGGGGCGGCGTCCTTCCGCGACGTCAAGCACTACAAGCGCCGGAAGCGCTGGCTGTCGTAGGTCGGGTCGGAACGACGAGGGAGGCAGGCGAGGTGGCGACGGTCCGTCCGCTGTCCGAGGTGCTCACGAGCGCCGCGCTCGACGTGCCCCCGGGCGGCTCGGTGCTCAGCGTCGAGGGGCTCGAGCTCGCCTTCGGCGGCACACGGGCCATCGACGGCGTCTCCTTCGATGTCCGCCGCGGCGAGCTCTTCGCCGTCATCGGACCCAACGGCGCCGGCAAGACCTCGGTGTTCAACTGCATCTCGGGCGTCTACCGCCCGCAGTCGGGCTCGATCCGCTTCCTGGGCGATGAGCTCATCGGCGAGGCGCCCGACGACATCGCCGGGCGCGGGGTCGCCCGCATGTTCCAGAACATCGAGCTGTTCGACAACCTCACCGTGCTCGACAACCTCATGCTCGGGCGTCACCTCCACTTGGGCTACGGCGTCCTCTCGGCGATGCTGTGGCGTGGTCGCGCGCGGCGGGCGGAGCTCGCGGCACGACGCGTCGTCGAGGAGATCATCGACTTCCTCGAGATCGAGGCCTTCCGCAAGTACCCGGTGGGGATGCTGCCCTACGGCGTCAAGAAGCGGGTCGAGCTCGGTCGCGCGTTGGCGATGGAACCGCGGCTGCTGCTGCTCGACGAGCCGGTCGCCGGCATGAACGTCGAGGAGACCGAGGACATGGCGCGCTTCATCCTCGACATCCGCGGCGAGCTCGACCTCACCATGGTGATGGTCGAGCACGACATGGGGCTGGTCATGGACCTCGCCGACCGCGTGATGGTCGTCGACTTCGGGCGTCGCATCGCCCTCGGGACGCCGGACGAGGTCCAGACGGATCCGGCGGTCATCAAGGCGTACCTCGGCGAGCCGGATGCCCCCGCCCAGCCCGCAGCGGCGTCCGGCGGCCCGTCCGGCAAGGAGGGTCCGGCATGAGCACCGTCCTCGATCGTCCCGCGGTCGGCTCCCGCACGGTCACCCTCGCCTCCCGGGTGCGGGCGCATGCGGCTGCCGACCCCCACCGCGTGTGCATGCGCGAGAAGCGCTTCGGGGTCTGGCAGGACATCACGTGGGCCGACTACTGGGAGAACGTCGAGCTCGTCGCGCACGCGCTCGCCGCGCTCGGGATCGGGCAGGGCGATCGGGTCGCCATCCACTCCGAGAACCGCCCCGAGTGGCTCTACACCGACGTGGCGACGACCGCGCTGCGCGCGATCACGATGGGGCTCTACCCGACCAACCCCCCGGCGGAGGTCGCCTACCTCCTCCAGGACTCCGGCGCGCGGGTCCTGATCGCCGAGGACCAGGAGCAGGTCGACAAGGCGCTCGACGTCGAGCGCGCCTGTCCCGACCTGGAGTGGATCGTGTACCTCGAGCCGCGCGGTGTGCGCGAGTACGACCACCCGAAGCTGCTCTCGTTCGACGAGCTGCTCGACCGGGGTCGGGCCCACCGCGACGCCGATCCCGGCCTGATCGACCGGATCGCCGAGGATGCGGAGCCCGACGACGTCGTGACGCTGATCTACACGTCGGGGACCACGGGTCCGCCCAAGGGCGCGATGCTGACCAACCGCAACGTCGACTTCGCGATCCGGACGCTGATCGACGGCCCGGGGCTCTACGACCCGCCGGCCGGCCCCGACGACGTGATCCTCTCGTACCTACCGCTCTGTCACGTCGCTGAGCGTGCGGTCACGACCTGGACGAACGCGCACGCCGGGGTCACCGTCCACTTCGCGGAGTCGATCGAGACGGTGACGGCGAACCTCAAGGAGGTCCAGCCGACGCTCTTCTTCGCGGTCCCGCGCATCTGGGAGAAGATCAGCGCGGGGGTCGTGGTGCGCATGCGCACGGCATCGCCCGTCAAGCGGCTCGTCTCGCGGCTCGGGATGGGCCTCGCGACCCGCATCGGGGACCGGCTGGTCGCCAACGGCGGCGCGCACACGCTGTCGACCCGGTTGCTCTACGCGGTCGGGTACCCCTTCCTCTTCCGTGCGCTGCGCGACCGCATCGGCCTGCGCAAGGTCCGCGCGGCCGTGTCCGGTGCGGCGCCGATCTCGCCCGAGGTCCTGAGGTTCTTCTTCGGGCTCGGGGTGCCGGTCTACGAGATCTACGGCATGACCGAGAACGCTGCGGTCGCCACCGTCAACCGCCCGGGGCGCGTCCGGCTCGGGACCGTCGGTGAGCCCCTGCCGGGTGCCGAGGTCCGGGTCGACGAGTCGACCGGCGAGATCCTGACGCGCCACGCCGGCGTCTTCTCCGGCTACTGGAACAAGCCCGAGCAGACCGCGAGCACCATCGACGCCGAGGGCTGGCTCCATACGGGCGACGTCGGGGAATGGGTCGAGGGCACGCACCTGCGCATCGTCGATCGCATCAAGGACATCATCATCACCGCGGGCGGCAAGAACATCTCGCCCTCGGAGATCGAGAACGCCCTCAAGGCCTCGCCCTTCGTCAAGGAGGCGGTCGTCATCGGCGATCAGCGCTCCTACCTCACGGCGCTGATCGGCATCGAGCTCGACACCGTGGCCGACTGGGCCCAGCGCCGCCACCTGCCCTACACGACCTACCGCGACCTCTCGGAGAAGGAGGAGGTCCTCCGGCTCGTCCAGGGGATCGTGCGCGAGACCAACGAGCGCTTCGCCCGCGTCGAGCAGATCCGCAAGTTCCGGGTCATGCCCAAGGAGCTCGACCACGAGGACGGGGAGCTCACGGCGACCCAGAAGGTCAAGCGTGCTTCGCTCGACCGCATGTTCGGGCACCTGATCGAGGACATGTACGCGGACGCCAAGCGGTTCGCCGGGGGGGACCTCGTCGACGTGCACGGCGGTGATGGGTCGGACACGGTCGCGGGTGGCGAGGCCGGCGAGGGGGGGACCGCCTGATGGAGGAGCTCGTCGGGGCGATCGTCCGCGGTATCGGCATCGGCAGCACCTACGCCCTGCTCGCGGTCGGCTTCGTCATCATCTACCGGGCGACCGAGGTCATCAACTTCGCCCAGCCCGCGCTGATGATCCTGGGCGCCTACTTCACCGCGCTCTTCGCGACCCGCATCGGCTGGCCCTTCCCCGTGGCGGTCCTCGCCGCGATGCTCGCGACCGCGGCCGTCGGTGCCCTCACCGAGCGCATCGCGCTGCGGCCGATGGTCGGGCAGCCGCCCTTCTCGGCCGCGGTGGTCACGGTCGGGGTCTTCATCGTCCTCTTCGTGGTCGCCAACCGCCTCATCGGGCAGGACGTGCTCACGGTGGGCGACCCGTGGGGCCTCGAGCGCATGGACCTCCTCGGTGTCAGCGTCTTCCGCGTCGATGTGGCCAAGGTCGTCCTCTCCATGGCCGCCATCGTCGGGGTGTCCGTCTTCCTCAAGTACGCGCGGGCCGGGCTCGCGATGCGCGCGACCTCGTTGGACCAGGAGACGGCGCTCGCCCAGGGCATCGACGTCGGCCGGATGTTCGGCCTCGCATGGTCCCTCTCCGCCCTGCTCGCCGGCCTCGCCGGCATGCTGATCGGCACCGGGGCGGGTGGCGTCGACACGACCACCGCGCTCGTCGCCTTGAAGGCGCTCCCGGTGATCATCCTCGGGGGACTCGACTCCATCCGCGGTTCGGTGATCGCCGGGCTCGTGATCGGCACGGCCGAGTCCCTGACGCGGGCCTACGCCGCCGACGTGGCGCCGGTCCTCGGAGCGAACTTCGACGTCGTGGTCCCCTACGCGATCATGATCCTGGTGCTGATGGTCCGGCCCTACGGTCTCTTCGGGACCCCGGAGGTGCAGCGCGTATGAGCGTCTCGAGGGCGCTCCGACGCGGCCGGCCCGAGCTCTACACCGACTACGCCGCGGACCAGGCCATCTGGAACACCCCGGCGAAGCGGGCATCGACGGCGGTCATCGTGCTGGCGGCCTTCGCGATGCCGTTCCTGCTCCAGCGTGACCTGCTGACGCTGCTCACGCTCGTCGCCGTCTACGCCATCGGCGGCATCGGGCTCAACCTGGTCAGCGGGTACGCGGGTCAGGTCTCGCTCGGCCATGCCTTCTTCCTCGGGCTCGGCGCGTACACCGCCGCCTTCCTCGGTGGCTTCGGGACCGGATCGGTGCGCGGGCTCGAGCTCGACATGCTGGTGTGGCTCCCGGTCTCGGGGCTCGTGCCGGCGGTCGTGGGGTTCGTGGTGGCGCCCGTCGCCGCGCGCGTGCGCGGGCTCTACCTCGCGATCCTCACGCTCGGTGTGCTCTTCGTCGGTGAGCACGTCTTCAAGGAGGCGCGCTCGTTCACCGGAGGTGCGGGTGTCGGGCGCGCCTCGGCCGAGCCGATCCTGTTCGGGGTCGACCTCTACGAGCGTCGCACCGTGCTCGGGTTCGAGCTCGATGGCACCGTCAACCTCTACCTGCTGTGCCTGGTGGCGCTGATCGTGCTGGCCGTCCTCGCGCGCAACCTCGCGCGGTCGCGCTACGGCCGCGCGTTCTCCGCGGTCCGGGACCGCGACATCGCCGCGGAGATCATGGGCGTGTCCCTGCTGCGCACCAAGACGCTCGCGTTCACGGTCTCGTCGTTCTACGCGGGCATCGCCGGCGCCCTGCTCTCCGTCGTGCTCGGACAGGTCACGCCGGAGAAGTGGAACCTGCTGCTCTCGATCGACTTCCTCGCCGTGGTGCTCCTGGGCGGTGTGGCGACGATCACGGGACCGATCATCGGGGCGGCCTTCGTCGTGCTCCTGCCCCGCGTCGTCGAGGGCGTCGCTCCCTACGTCCCGTTCGTGTCGCAGACGATCGGCGGCGCGGGCATCGTCAACGTCTTCCAGCTGCAGACGATGCTCTTCGGTGCGCTCATCATCGTCTTCCTCATCGTGGAGCCGCGTGGGCTGTTCGGGATCTGGCTGAGGGTCCGCAACTACTTCAAGGCGTGGCCCTTCTCCTACTGACCCCTGCCGAGGCGTCGCGTCCCGGCCCCCTGCGGGAGCGCGCCGGAGTGTCCCCCGCGACAGCGTGTCCCTCGGGCCGGGCCGGTCCGGGGGGCCGGGCAGCGGCCCCCGAGGCGGCCGAAGGCCGTCCGGCCGGCCGAGCGGGCGGGGAACGGTCATCCAGCGCGGCGCTCGGCCGCCGGCTCGCCTAGGCTCCGCCTGTCGCCGCTCGCCGGACGGCGGAGGGCCGTCGGCGGGAGAGCAGCGGTCGACCCGGGAGGTCCGAACATGCGTCAGCTCCGTCATCGGTCGCGCGTCGTCGCCCTGGTGGGCCTCGTGGCCGTGCTCGTGTCCGCCTGCGCCGGAGGGGACGGCGGCGGTGACGCTGCCGCTCCGGACACCGCTGCGGGCGGCATCGTCTTCGCGGAGGGCGTGACGTCGGAGCCCTGCCCCGATGCCGTCAACGCGGACAACGGCTGCATCTACCTCGGGATCCTCTCCGACCTCTCCGAGGGCCCCTTCGCCGCGCTCGCGGTGCCGATCGTCGAGGGCCAGCGGGCCTTCTGGCAGGAGGTCAACGCGTCGGGCGGCATCGGAGGCTTCGACGTCGACATCGACACCTACACGCGCGACACGAAGTACAACACCCAGGAGCACGCGACCGCGTACCGCCAGATCGAGCCCAACATCCTCGCGCTCGCGCAGACGCTGGGCACGCCGACGACGCTCGCCATCCTGCGCGACATGGACCGTGACGACATGATCGGCTCGCCGGCGTCCTGGTGGTCCGGGTGGCACTTCGACGAGTCCGACCGCGGGCTGATCCTCGAGTCGGGGTACTCGTACTGCACCGAGGCCATGATCGGTCTGGACTGGTACAGCGCGAACGTCGCGGCACCGACCTCGGTCCTCGCCGTCGGCTACCCCGGTGACTACGGTGGCGACTCCGCGCAGGGCGTGTCCGAGTGGGCCGCCGCGACCGGGACGACCTTCGCCGGCAAGGTCGAGACCGCACCGAACGCGAGCATCGGGTCGCAGGATGCTGCCGTCGCACGCGTCCTCTCCTCGGGAGCGGACGTCGTCGTGCTGGCGGCCGGCCCTGCCGAGACCGCCGAGATCGTGTCCAAGGCCGCTGCGGGCGGCTTCGAGGGCCGCTTCATCGGTGCCATCCCGACCTGGAACCCCGCGCTCGCCGACACCCCGGCCGGGCCGTTCCTGCAGGAGCTCTTCTACCACGTGTCGCCGTGGGAGAACTGGGGCGGCACGAGCGTCGCGCACGACAAGATGCGCGCGACGCTGGGTGGTGCCGAGCCCACCAACGACGGCTACACCTTCGGCTGGATCTGGTCGTACCCGATGAAGGCCGCGCTCGAGGCGGCCGTCGCCAACGGGGACCTCACCCGTCGCGGAATGCGCTCGGTGGTGGATGGGCTCACCGTCGACTACGAGGGCGCGCTGCCGACCATGACCTACGGCGGCGAGCCGGGCGCGAGCGCCCCGCGCATCGGGACCATCAACCGTCCCGACCCCCAGGGGGCGCTGGGCATCGGGCAGATCGCGACGGAGGTGTCGGGCCCGACGGTGTCGGCCTACGACTACGTCGGAGCCTGCAGCGGCTGACGCCGCGGACGACGCACGACGCCTCGGGGCGGCCCACGGGCCGCCCCGAGGCGCGTCCGGGGTCACTCCCCGGCCCTACCCTCGCTCGGCGAGCCCGTCCCGATGAGCGCGAGGAGCTCCCGATCGATCGTCAGCAGCCACCGGAGCAGGTCACCGCAGGGTCCGTCTCCCCGTCCCCGGCCGCCGCGCTGGCCGGGCTGGACGCGGACCAGCGTCGCGCCGTCACGACCGTGCTCGGACCGGTCCTCGTCGTCGCGGGAGCCGGGTCGGGCAAGACCCGCGTCCTGACGCACCGCATCGCGCACCTGATCGGTGAGCACGGCGTGGCGCCCGAGCAGGTGCTGGCCATCACCTTCACCAACAAGGCCGCCTCGGAGATGGCCGGCCGGGTCTCGGCGCTCGTCGGGTCCCGGGTCGGCGAGCGGATGTGGGTCACGACCTTCCACAAGACGGGGGTCCGCATCCTGCGGCGGGAGCTCGGGCGCCTCGGCTACCGCAGCGGGTTCTCGATCGTCGACGGGCAGGACGCGCAGCGCATCGTCGCCGGGATCCTCAAGGACCTCGGCATCGACGACAAGCGGTTGCCGCCCCGGGCCGCGCTCGCCGCGATCAGCCGGGCCAAGGACGAGCTCGTCGACCACGAGACCTTCCGGTCCCGCGCCGACGGCTTCCTCGAGGAGCGCATCGCCGAGGTCTATCCGCTCTACGAGCAGGCGCTGCGCCGGGCCAACTCGCTCGACCTCGACGACCTCATCGTGCGCACGGTCGAGCTCTTCGAGCTCTTCCCGGACGTCCTCGCGGCCTGGCAGCGGCGGTTCCGCTTCCTGATGGTCGACGAGTACCAGGACACCAACCACGCCCAGTACCGGCTCGTCGCGCAGCTCGCCTCGGCGGAGCGCAACCTGATGGTCGTCGGCGATCCGGACCAGGGCATCTACTCCTTCCGAGGGGCGACCATCCGCAACATCCTCGAGTTCGAGCAGGACTACCCCGACGCGGTCGTCGTCCCGCTCACGCGCAACTACCGCTCGACGCAGAACGTCCTCGACGCCGCGAACGCCGTCATCGCCAACAACCTCGGCCGCCTGCCCAAGGACCTCTGGACCGACGGGGAGCGCGGTGCGCCGATCCTGGTGCACCGTGCCAGCGACGAGCATGAGGAGGCGGCCCTCGTCGCGAGCATCGCCACCGAGCACGTCGAGGGCGGTGGCAGCCTCGACGAGATCGCCGTGCTCTACCGCACCAACGCGCAGTCGCGGGTGCTCGAGGAGGTGCTGATCCGCGCGGGCGTGCCCTACCGGGTGATCGGCGGGGTCCGCTTCTACGAGCGCAAGGAGGTCAAGGACGTCCTTGCCTACGTGCGCCTCCTCGTCAACCCCGACGAGGACGTCGCGGTCCGTCGCGTCATCAACGTGCCCCGTCGCGCCGTCGGGGACCGCACCGTCGACGCCCTCGGGGCGTTCGCGGCGCGCCACGACCTGACCCTGATGGAGGCGTGTCGGCGCGCGGAGGAGGTCCCCGGGCTCGGGGGGCGCGCGGTGGGTGCCGTGACCTCGTTCGTCGATCTCCTCGACCTCCTGCGCACCGAGCTCGAGGAGGGCCTGGGGGTCGGCGAGCTCATCGAGCGCGTGTGGGACCGCACCGGCTACCTGCGCGAGCTCCAGGCCGAGGGCACGGTCGAGGCCCTCGGACGCGAGGAGAACCTGCGGGAGCTGCGTTCGGTGGCCGACGAGGTCGCCGCCCGCGCCGAGGACGACGCCGCCTCCCGTGGGCCCGAGGGCGTGCTGGCGCTGCTGGAGGCGGTCGCGCTGGTCAACGACCAGGACGCGCTCGAGGGTGGGGGGGACGGCGCGGTGACCCTGATGACGTTGCACACGGCCAAGGGTCTCGAGTACCCGGTCGTGGTCATCACCGGCCTCGAGGACGGGGTGTTCCCGCACGCGCGCTCGATCGGCGATGCGGACGCCCTCGAGGAGGAGCGCCGGCTGTGCTACGTCGGCATCACCCGTGCGCGTGAGCGGCTCCTGCTGACGCACGCGGAGCACCGGACCCTGTGGGGCGGGCTCGCGTACAACCCCCCGTCGCGCTTCCTCGGCGAGCTGCCACCGGCCGTGATCGAGGAGCGCGGGCTGCCGGTGACCATCGCCCGCGGGACGCGCCCGACGAACACGGCCGAGGACCCCTCGGCATGGGCGGGGCTCGCGATCGGCGACCGCGTCCGGCATCCGCGGTTCGGGCCCGGGCGGGTCATGGCGCTCGAGGGCGAGGGAGCACGAGCGCAGGCGACGGTCCGCTTCGACGAGGCGGGCCAGAAGCAGCTCCTGCTGGCCTACGCGGGGCTCCGCCCGGACTGAGGCGCAGCACGTCCCGCTGCGGTCCCGGAGGCGCTCAGCGGCAGGCGGGTGCCATCGGCTCGGGGGTCGGGGCGGCGCCGGGCACCGTCGTCGTCGGGTCCAGGTGGACGACGCCCCGGTGGACGAGGGTCGGGCGGGTCGCGAGCGAGTCGGTCCCCCCGAAGCCGCGACCCGTGAGGGCCCACACGCGCCCGTCCTCGGTCTCGAGCCGGTTGCTGGCCCGGCACCAGCGGACCCCGTCCGCATCGATGAAGGCTCGCACCCTGCCGCCGACCGTCAGGAGGACCACGTCGGTACCGGCCGGCCGCGATTCGGGCGGGAGCGCCTCGAGCGCACCGAGCTCGATCCACGGCGGTCCCGGCGGGGCGGATGCCCGCACGAGGAACCCGCCGCTCGCGGCGATGACGACCAGCCCGGCGACGACCGAGGCCACGATCCACGAGCGTCCCAGCGGCGCGCGAAGGACGATCTTGCGCGCCCGAGCGGCCGCCCGGGCGGGCAGGTGGCCCGAGGGGCCGTACTCGACGGCGGGCCCGGAGCCGTCGTCGGGGGAGGCGGTCGGCCGCTGCGCGCTCATGGTGGCGACGGTACCCCTGAGGTGCGCGACTACCCTCGCCCGCACGAGGTCGGTCGTCCGTGTCGAGGGTCCGGCGAGGAGCGCGGCGTGGCCATCCGGGTGGTCGTCGCCAAGGCGGGCCTCGACGGCCACGACCGTGGCGCCAAGGTCGTCGCGCGCGCGCTGCGCGATGCCGGCATGGAGGTGATCTACACGGGGCTCCACCAGACCCCCGAGCAGATCGTGTCGGCGGCGATCGAGGAGGACGCGCGCGCCATCGGCCTCTCGGTCCACTCCGGGGCGCATCTGACGCTCTTCCCCCGCGTCGTCGAGCTCCTCCGGGAGCGTGGCGCCGGGGACATCGTCGTGTTCGGCGGTGGCATCATCCCCGCGGAGGATGTCACGACCCTGGAGGAGGCGGGCGTCGCCGCGGTCTTCACGCCCGGGACCCCCATGCGCGAGATCACCGACTGGGTGGCGACCAACGTCGCTGACCGGCCCTGATGCCGACCGCGCCCCCGCGAGGGGCATGACCCGGCCGACCCCAACGTCCCACTCCACCGATCCACCCCGACACCAGGAGGTCCCGATGGACCTGGTCGAGTTCCAGGGCAAGGCGCTCTTCGCGCGCAACGGGGTGCCCGTGCCCCCGCCCGGCGCCGTGTGCCGGACCGTCGAGGAGGTCGAGGCCGCTGCCGCGGCCCAGCTCGCGGCTGGCGCGACCGCGGTCGTCGTGAAGGCCCAGGTCCGTACGGGCGGGCGCGGCAAGGCCGGCGGGGTGCGGTTGGCGAGCTCCGTCGAGGAGGCGCGCGCCCATGGCGAGGCCATCCTCGGGCTCGACATCAAGGGTCACGTCGTGCGGATCGTCTACGTCGAGCCGGCCTCGACGATCCTCGAGGAGTACTACCTCTCGGTGCTCCATGACCGCGTCGGCAAGGGCGAGCTGATCATCTGCTCGCGGCGTGGCGGGGTCGACATCGAGGAGGTCAACCGCACCGAGCCCGCGGCCGTCGTCAAGCGCGCCGTCCTGCCGAGCGAGCGCGAGGACGGCCTGCCGCGCGCGATCGCCCTCGAGGTCGTCGCGGCCGCGGAGCTCCCCGATGAGGTGCGCGACGCGGCGGCGGACCTGCTCGTCGCGCTCTTCGGCGCCTACCTCGCCGAGGACGCGACCCTCGCGGAGGTCAACCCGCTGATCCGGACCGACGGTGACCGTGTGCTGGCGCTCGACGCGAAGGTCACGCTCGACGGCAACGCGGCCTTCCGCCACGGCGGCCACGAGGAGTGGCGCCTGCCCGACCTGGACGACGCGTCCTCGCTCGAGGGTCGGGCGCGTGCGGCCGGCATCCAGTACGTCAAGCTCGACGGATCGGTCGGCGTGCTCGGCAACGGGGCCGGGCTCGTGATGGCGACCCTCGACGTCATCGCCCAGCACGGGGGCCGCGCTGCGGACTTCCTCGACGTCGGGGGCGGTGCGTCGGCCGATGCGATGGCCGCCTCGTTGGAGCTCGTGCTGAGCGACCCGGACGTGCGGAGCGTGTTCGTGAACATCTTCGGGGGCATCACCCGTGGCGAGGAGGTCGCCGCCGGCATCATCGAGGCGATGGGCCGTCTCGGCCGGGTGGAGCAACCGATCGTGGTCCGCCTCGACGGCACCAACGCCGAGGAGGGCCGACGCATGCTCGCCGAGGCCGCGCTCGAGGGCGTGCGCTCGGCACCGACCATGGACGAGGCCGCGGCACTCGCCGTCGAGCTCGCGAGGAGCGCACGATGAGCATCTTCATCGATGGGTCGACCACCGTCGTCGTGCAGGGCATCGGTGCACAGGGCACCTTTCACGCGCGCCGCAACCGCGACTACGGCACCCGTGTGGTCGCCGGGGTGCACCCCGCCAAGGGCGGGACCACGTGGGAGGGGCTGGATGTCCCGGTCTACGCGAGCGTCGCCGAGGCGGTCGAGGCGACCGGGGCGAACACCTCGATGGTGATGGTCCCGGCCCCGCACACGAAGGACGCCATCCTCGAGGCGCATGCTGCGGGGGTGTCGACCATCGTGGCCATCACCGAGGGGGTGCCGGTCCAGGACATGACCGTCGTCCACGACGTCGTCGTGCGCCTGGGGGGCGCCCGCCTCATCGGGCCGAACTGCCCGGGGCTGATCAGCCCGGGGAGGGCCAACGTCGGCATCATCCCGGCGGACATCACGATGCCCGGCCGGGTCGGGCTCGTCAGCCGGTCCGGCACGTTGACCTACCAGATCATGCACGAGCTCGCGCAGGCGGGCATCGGGATCTCGACGTGCGTGGGCATCGGCGGCGACCCGATCGTGGGCACGCAGTTCCTCGACGTGATCCAGGCCTTCGCCGAGGACCCGGAGACCGACGCGATCGCCTTCGTGGGTGAGATCGGCGGCTCCGAGGAGCAGCGGGCCGCGGAGTGGATCCGGGCCAACATCCCGGACACCCCGGTGGTCGGCTACATCGCGGGCTTCGAGGCCCCGCCGGGCAAGCAGATGGGGCACGCGGGAGCGATCGTGCGCGAGGGCGGCCCCGGCGGGGAGTCGGCCGCCGAGAAGAAGGCGGCCCTGGAGGCGCTGGGCATCGCCGTCGCGGTGAACCCCTCGCAGGCGGCGGCCCTGATGATCGAGCGCCTCGGGCGCTGAGCGCACGCCGGTGCGCCGAACGCCCGTCCGACGGGCACGAACAGCAGAACCCCGGCCCGAGGGCCGGGGTTCTGCGTGGCCGGGACGCGCGGGGCACGGCGTCGACCGGCTGGCGGGACGCCCTGGGGGAGGCGCGATCCGCCGGCGTGGACCCGGTGGGGGCCGGGGACCACGCGTGCGGCCACCGCGAGGGTGGCTGCGGACGGTCAGGGGCAGACCGTCCGGCATACCCTAGGGCTGCAGACCGGTTCGGCGGTACACCTCCGAGCGGTGCGCGCACGCTCGGCCGTGCGTCGCGCCACCGACGCGCGCCGTCGGCCGGTCGGGCGCTCCGTGCGTCCGACCGGCCGCTCGTGGGGCGGCGCGGACGGCACGGGGGAGCCGTAACCGGGCCGAAACGGCGGGGACACCCCGGAGTGACGGCCGGAGCGCATCCTACCGGCCGAGCCCTCGCCAGAGCGCGCCGACCGGGGTGCGTACCGCCGGGGACGGAGGAGGACGACGTGAAGCTCATCACCGCCATCGTGAAGCCCCACAAGCTCGATGCGGTCAAGGGGGCGCTCGAGGAGGCCGGCGTCGCCGGGCTCACCGTGACCGAGGTGCGCGGGTACGGCCGACAGCGGGGACACACCGAGATCTACCGCGGGGCGGAGTACACCGTCGAGTTCGTCCCGAAGGTCCGGCTCGAGATCCTCGTCACGGACGCCGACGCCGGAGCGATCCTCGACGCGGTCGTCGCCTCGGCCCGCTCGGGCGACGTCGGGGACGGGAAGGTGTTCGTCACGCCCGTCGAGGACGTCGTGCGCATCCGAACGGGTGAGCGGGGGGAGGACGCCGTCTAGCCGGCGCCCAGGGGCCCCACCGGCCTCGTCCCGGACGGACGACCACGGCGCGCCGACCACTACCCTCGGTGTCGCCGGACCGCTGCGGTGCGGCCCCACGATGCGGTCGCGAGCCGGCGCCCGCGCGTGCCCGACCCCCGGAGCCCGCGTGTCCACGGTCCCCGCCGAGCCCTCCGCGGGAGATGGGCTGCGCGCGCAGGCGCTCGCGCTCGCCGAGGAGCTCGGGGCGACCGCCGCGGAGGTCGCTGCCCACCTCGACCGCATGCCCGCCGCGTACTCGTCCTCGGTCTCGCCCCGGGCGGTCGTCCGCCACACGCTGATGACCCGCACGGTGCCGCTCGAGCGTGAGGTCCGAACGCGCGTGACCCCCGGCCCGCTCGATGCCGACGGCGTCGATCCCGATCCCGCGCTCGATGAGCTCGACATCGTCGCGCTCGACGCGCCCGGCTGGTTCGCCCGGGTCGCGGGCGTGATCGCCCTGCAGGGTGGCTCCATCGTCGACGCCGAGGCGCACACCCGCAGCGACGGGGTCCTCGTCGACACCTTCACCGTCCGGCCGCCCGCCGGCGCGGGGAGCGCATGGTGGGCGCGCGTCGAGGGCGATCTCGTCGATGCGGCCGCCGGACGCCTGGCGCTCCGCGCCCGGGTCGCGCAGCGGGCGCAGGACGACGGGCCCGCCCGGCCCGGCACGACGAGCATCGGCCTGCGCATCGTGGAGCGCCCGGACGGGGCCGCGGTCGCGCGCATCGAGGTGCGCACCGAGGACCGTGTGGGCGTGCTCCACGGCGTCGCCGGCGCGATGGCCGAGCTCGAGCTCGACATCGTCGACGCCGCGATCCACACGGTCGGCGAACAGGCGCACGACGTCTTCCACGTCCGGGTCCGTGACGGCTCGGTGCCCGATGCCGACCACCTCGCCGAGCTCGAGCACGCCATCGTCTGGGCCCTCGGGTCGCTCGGGGCCCCTACTGCGGCGTAGCATCGGGCCCACGGCCGTCCCGGTCCCGCCCGCGGACGCACCGTTCTCGTCACGAGGAGCAGCATCGATGAGCGAAGAGCGCGACGCCGCGATCCCCCACCCCACGATCGAGCCGGCACGAGGGCGCCTCGGCGTGCTCTGCGTCGGTCTCGGTTCGGTCTCGACGACGCTGATCGCGGGCGTCGAGCTGATCCGCCGCGGGATGGGCGAGCCGATCGGATCGCTCGCGGAGCTCGGGACGGTGCGGCTCGGACGGCGCACCGAGCGGCGCACGCCACGGATCCGTGACTTCGTGCCGATCGCGGACCTCGACGACCTCGTCTTCGGCGCCTGGGACGTCTTCCCGGACGATGCCTACGTCGCGGCGGTGCGAGCGGGGGTGCTCGATGCCGACCGGCACCTCGAGCCCGTCGCGGACGCCCTGCGGGCCGTTCGGCCGATGACCGCCGTGTTCGACCCGACCTTCGTCCGTCGCCTCGATGGCACGCACGTCAAGCCGATCACGTCGAAGCGTGAGCAGGTCGAGGCGCTCCGCCAGGACATCCGCGACTTCCGTGTCGACCACGGCTGCGACCGGCTCGTCATGATCTGGTGCGGATCGACCGAGGTCTACATCGACATCGGTCCGGCGCACGCCGACCGCGCTGCCTTCGATGCCGCCATCGATGCGGACGACCCATCGATCGCCCCGTCGATGCTCTATGCCTACGCGGCGCTGCTCGAGGGGGTCCCGTTCGCCAACGGCGCGCCGAACCTCACGATCGATGCGCCGGCGCTGCGTGACCTCGCATCGGAGGTCGGGGTGCCGATCTGCGGCAAGGACTTCAAGACCGGTCAGACCATGGTCAAGACCGCCCTCGCGCCGATGTTCAAGTCGCGCATGCTCTCCATGCAGGGCTGGTACTCGACGAACATCCTCGGCAACCGTGACGGTGCGGTCCTCGACGACCCAGGGGCCTTCAAGTCGAAGGAGCACTCGAAGCTCTCCGTCCTCGACACCATCCTCCAGCCGGAGCTCTACCCGAACCTCTACGGCGACCTCCACCACGTGGTGCGGATCAACTACTACCCACCGCGCGGCGACAACAAGGAGGGCTGGGACAACATCGACTTCTCCGGCTGGCTCGGCTATCCGATGCAGATGAAGGTGAACTTCCTCTGCAGGGACTCGATCCTGGCCGCGCCGCTCGCGCTCGATCTCGTCCTCTTCCTCGACCTCGCGCAGCGCGCGGGGATGAGCGGGATCCAGGAGTGGCTGAGCTTCTACTTCAAGAGCCCGCAGGTCGCGCCCGGCCTCTACCCGGAGCACGACCTCTACGTCCAGCACACCAAGCTCAAGAACACCCTGCGCTGGATGATGGGGGAGTCGCAGATCACCCACCTCGGGGTGGAGTACTACGCGGACGACTACCTTCCCGACGCCTGACCTCGGTCGGACGCGCCCCGACCGAGGGGCCAAGCGCGGGCGAAGCGTGGTCGTCAGGTCCCTCGGAGGCGACCGTAGCGGCCCACCGAGACACACAGAGCCGGCCTCCGGGACCGGGGCATCCCCCGGCGGGGCGGCGTGCCAGGGCGGCCCCTGAGCGCCCTCGAGGGGCGCCACAGGGACCGCCACAGGGACCGCGGGGCCCCTGTTGATGTCGCGGTCAGGGGCGGTAGCCGACGAGCAGACACTCGTTCAGGAAGCTCATGGGCTGGATGGCACCAGTCGTGAACTGCTCTTGGAGGACCCCAGTCGACACCGGGAGTTCGCCCGGAGCAGCGTCGACTCCGACGTCCTCGGTGCCTCCGGCCGAGTACCACGTGTTGACCGGCAATTCCTTCCAAACCCACACTAGGTCACCTCCAACCGGCCATTCCACTTCGGTGAAGCCGGCGAGGAGCTCCGGACTTGGTCCGCCAGAGGCGAATGAGGCAGCCCAAGCCGACGTCTCCTCGGCCCATCGCGTCCGAGCCTCCTCAATTGCAGCGGTCCGAGACCCCTTCCAACGGCTGACCTCGCTCGCAGCCGTCACAAGCGCAACTCCACAGGATGTTCCCGAGCGCCTTCGCCCGACAGACGCAAGGCAGCCCTCGGCCGCCGGAACACCCGAACTGAAGGACGGCCAAGACGCGATCGTCTCAAGCTGTCCGCCGAACTGCTCGTCGCCACTTTCGGCACGACCAGCCAGCCAGGAAGTCAGCGTACTCTCAACGTCATCACGGTTAACAAGCAGTTCCTCCGGCAACTGGAAGTACTCCCAAAGACTCCAGTATTGGTAACGATAGAAGACTCTGACCGGATCTCCCTCCACGAACTGCACGAATGACGTGAATTGGTCAGCGTCTGGACGGTCGCTATCGAAGAGTGACTCGACGTACCATTCCAGTGATTCAAGCTCGCCTTGCCCTGGTGGGCGGCTAGACAAGCCATCCAAGAGGTTGACGAGCCCGTAATTGCTGATGCTCAGCACGTACACGCCCGACCCACCGTTTTCCTCACGAAGCCCGTCGATACCGAGTTCGCCAACTCTGTACACCTCGGCTGCATTGCGCATCTCGTCTAGCACTTGACTCGGCGTCAAGAGAAGGCTGGAATCGTCATAGTCTTGTAGCAGCGTCGACAGCTGCTCCATTGCCGTCACGCAGATTGCCTGGGCTGGCTCATCTGCCCTTGTCGCCTTGCCAGGTCGCCCGGCGATGGCAGTGACAGCAGCGGCACAGTCTGGGTCGACAGACATTGACGTGTCGGGCTGCTCTGCACACAAGCTCGAGGTAAAGCTCGCTAACGCCAAGTCATCGCCGTCAATCGGGGTGGATTCGCCAATCTGGGTGCTTTCCCCGGTGGCGATGATTGTTCCGAGGAGCGCACCGACCAGCAGCAGCGCCATGGATGTCAAGAACCTCGTCACAGCAGCCCTTTCCGCGAGATTTGAGCACCTTACCCCGGGAGCGCGAGCAATCAATTGGAGTCACGCTGTCGGCCGGTTCCTCGTACTAGCGGAAGCGTGCCTCCGCCGGACGCCCACCGTCGGCGTAGCGGAGGCGGTAGTAGCCGCGGGCATCGGGGAGCCGGGTGATGCGGACCCCGGCGGGGTAGTGGACGTACTCGACCTTGCTCGCCATCGTTCGCGTCTCCGCGTCACGGTGACCGACCTCTGCCGGGCACCTGCACGGGGACCTCACCGGCCAACTTCGCCTGCATCGCCCGTAGACGGCCACCCACCTCGGGGTGGAGTACTACGCGGACGACTACCTGCCCGACGCCTGGCACCGCGGCCGGGTGCTCCGCGCGGTCCGGGCCCCTCGCGCGGGGGTGCCGGGGTGCAGCTCGGGGGGTATCGGCCCGTGCTCGACCGGTTGCCCCCGCGATGGCTACCCGGTGATCGGCGCGATCCGGGGCTCCGGTCCGTCCTCGATCGGCCCCCGTGCGAGCCACCACAGCGCGACCACGTCGAGGACCGCGACGACACCGACGATCACGAGGCCGGCTCGGAGTCCGACCCGGGAGACGACGAGGGCGACGATGGCGTGCGCGAGTCCGGTGGCCGCGATGGTGGCGACGGCGGCGGCGACCGAGCGCCCGCGACGCACGAGCCGGTGGCTGCTGTGGTCGCGGCCCCCCTGGAAGGGGCTGACACCACGCCGGATCCGCGTCACGGTGACCAGCGTGGTGTCGAGCACCGGGACGGTCAGGACCAGGATCGGGACGACCGCGGCGTTGAACGGATGCGCCTCGAACCGGAGCAGGATCCCGATGACCGCGAGGAGCACGCCGAGGAACAGGCTGCCGGCATCGCCCATGTAGATCGTGGCCGGTGGGCGGTTCTCTCGCAGGAACCCGACGGCGCAGCCGGCGAGCGCGAAGGCGAGCGCGGCGACGAGGAACTGGCCGTTGAGGGCACCGAGCAGGCCGAAGGCGAGCGCTGCCACGGTCGCGGTCGAGGCGGACAGGCCGTCCATGTTGTCGAGCAGGTTCATCGCGTTGGTGATGCCGACGATCCAGACCACCGTGATGATCAGGTCGATCGCGGACCTCCCGGTGAGGTCGACCCGGATGCCCGCGCCCCAGAGGGTGATCGCCGCGGTGAACTGCGCGCCGAAGCGGACGATGACGCCCAGGCCCTTCAGGTCGTCCACCAACCCGACGACGGCGATGAGCAGGGCGACGCCGAGCACGACGGTCAGCTCACGGAAGCCGCCCGCATCGCCGCGAGCCACGGCGGCGAGCAGGACCGCCGCCGTGAAGGCGGCGACCATGGCGAGACCACCGAGATAGGGCGTCGGGGTGACATGGGACTTGTGGGCCCCGGGACGGTCCAGGACCTCGCGCCGCAGGGCGAAGCGCAGGACCACGGGGGTGAGCACGAGCGAGACGAGCCCGGCGACGAGGAAGGCCAGGAGGTAGGAGAGCAGGGGCGGGACGTTCAGCGTCGTCCTCCGCGTGGCGGTGGTTCGGCGGGGACCGCTGCCTCGCTCGCAGCACGCCGCAGGCCGGGTCGGGACGGGTCGGGACGCGACGAGCCTAGGGCCGGGGCGCCCAGAGCTCGGTGTAGGCCGCCATGGCGACGCCGGGTCCATGGCCAGCGAGCACCCGCTCACGCGCCGCGGCGCCGAGCGCGGCACGCTCCTCGCTCGGCAGCGCGACCATCGCCTCGAGCGCGTCCGAGAGCGCCGTGACGTCGCCGGGGGCGACGATGCGGCCGGTCCCGCCGACGAGCCGGGCCGCGTCGCCCACGTCGGTCGACACGCAGGGGAGCCCGGAGGCCATCGCTTCCCCGAGGGCGTTGGGCAGGCCCTCGGCGCGCGACCCGAGCACGGCCAGGTCGCAGCCGCGCAGCAGCCGCGCGACGTCGTCGCGTTCGCCCAGTGCGCGGATGCGTCCGACGAGCCCGTGCGGGACAGGCAGCGCCTCGGTGCCCGCGCCGACGAGCACGGCCCGCACCTCGGGACGGTGCGCTGCGACCCGCTCGAGCGCGGCGAGGACCCCCGGGTGGTCCTTCACGGGATGCACGCGCGCGACGTGCACGATCGCGATGTCCTCGGGCGCGAGGCCGAGCTCGGACCGCACGGCCGAACGGTCCGCTCCGTCGGGCCGCCACTCGTCGGGATCGAAGCGGTTGGGCACCAGGGCCCAGCGGCGGGGGCGGTAGCCGTGGCGCTCGTGGTCGCGCCGGCCGGCCTCGCTGTTGACGGCGATGACCTCGGGCCGTCGGGAGAGCAGGGCCAGGAGGCGCACCGTCAGACGTGAGTGCCAGGGGATGCCGGCCCAGGACTCGAGCGACGTCCGAACGAGCCAGACGAGACGTGGTCGGCCGGCGAAGGGCCTCGCGAGCGTGGCGACGAGGCTCGCGTGGGCGAGCCAGGCCAGCACGACGTCGGCCTGCAGGCGTCGGAGCGCCCGCACCAGCCGCACCGTCCCGCGCACGAGGTCGCGCCCGGGGCGCATCCCGAGCGGGACGACGGTGACACCTCGCGCGATGAGCTCGGCCGCGAACGGACCGAGCGCGCCGAGCACCACGACGGCGTGGCGGCTGCCGTCCTCGCCGACACCCGTCGGCGGCACGGTGCGGGTGAGCATGCGCTCGGCCCCGCCGGCCGTGAGGCTCGTGATGACGTGGACGACGCGGACGCTCAGCGCTTCTG
>JBEAQO010000016.1:0-9359 GCA_041163825.1 Actinomycetota bacterium
TCGTTCGAGATGCTGCGTCACCTCGTCGAGGTCCTGCCGGCGATGATCGCACCGCGCTGGGTCGACACCCGCACCCAGCCGATCGGCATCCGCGACGTCCTGCGCTACCTCGTCGGGGTGCTCGAGGCCGAGGAGGCCGCCGGTCGCATCGTCGAGATCGGCGGACCCGACGTGCTGACCTACCGCGAGCTCATGCAGCTCTACGCAGAGGTCGCGGGGCTGCGCCGGCGCATCGTGCTGCCCGTGCCGGTCCTCACCCCGCGGCTCTCGTCGCTGTGGATCGGGCTCGTCACGCCGCTGCCGACCGGGCTCGCGCGTCCGCTCATCGACAGCCTCGTCAACGAGGTCGTCGTGACCGACGACCTCGCGCGTCGCCTCGTCCCCTTCGAACCGATGCCGATCCGCGATGCGATCGCGCTCGCGCTCGCGCGCGTCAAGGACCTGGAGGTCGCGACGACCTGGGCGAGCGCGGGCGGGCACCTCGAGGCGCGCATGCTGCCGCCCGACCTCAACGCGGGCATCGGGCCCGAGGATGCGGCCCTGCCCGAGGGCCCGCGGCCGGAGGACCCGGACTGGGCGGGCGGGACGGTGCTCGCGGACCTGCGGCGCGTGGCCTGCTCGGCCCCGCCCGAGCGCGTCTTCGACGCGGTGACCGCGATCGGTGGCGAGCAGGGCTACCACACGCCGCGCTTCCTGTGGGAGCTGCGGGGTGGCATCGACAAGCTCTTCGGCGGCATCGGCATCGGCCGCGGCCGTCGGCACCCGAGCGCCCTCGCGGTCGGCGACGCCGTCGACTTCTGGCGCGTCGAGGCACTGGAGCGCCCGCGCCTGCTGCGCTTGCGCGCGGAGATGCTGGTCCCGGGCCAGGCCTGGCTCGAGTTCCGCGTCGAGCCCGACGGGCACGGCGGCAGCGTGCTCGTCCAGCACGCACGCTTCCACCCACGCGGCCTCTGGGGGCGCGTCTACTGGTACGGGCTCTCCCCGTTCCATGCCGTCATCTTCCCGCGCATGGCGCGCGAGCTCGCGCGTGACGCCGAGCGACGCGCCACGGCGGAGACCGCGGCCGCCTGAGCGCGCGGGTTCCCGGACCCGTTCCGCCCCTCCCGGTGTGGCCCGGGCCTCGTCCGTCGTGGGCGGGCGGCGTCGCGTGGCGTTAGGGTCCGCTCGCTCGGGCGCCGCGCCGGCGTCCGGCGGGGGAGCCGATGGCTGGCGGTCGCCGTGAGCAGGACGCGCGCTGGCGGGTCGAGGTGCTCGGTCCCACGCGCCTCGTCGACGTCGCCACCGGACGGGTCGCGGCGCTGACCGTCCAGCAGGCGGCGCTGCTCGCCCGGCTCGCGATCGACGCGCCCCGGCCCGTGCCGACCGACGCGCTCCTCGACGCGCTGTGGGGGGACGACCCGCCCTCGAGCGCTCGCGCCTCCCTGCACAACCACATCAGCCGCATCCGAGCCGCCTCGGCGCCCGACGTGCTCACGACGGTCGCGACCGGGTACGGCCTGGGGTCCGAGGTCTCGACCGACGTGGCCCTCGTGCGCGATGCCCTCGTCCGAGCGCAGCGCGAGCTCGCGGAGGGCCGAGCATCGTCGGCCCTCGATGCGCTCGACGGTCCCGTCGACCTCGTCCGAGGGGAACCGATGCCCGAGCTCGCCGACTCGGTCGCGTTCGCGGGCACGCGTGCATGGCTCGATGGACTCACGTCCGCGCTGGCCCTCCTGCGGCTCGAGTGCGAGCTGGCGGCGGGTCGGTCCGCGCTGGTCGTCGCCGAGGCCGAGCGCCTGGTCGGCGAGGGGCCACATGACGAGGCGCGCTGGGCGTTGCTCGCTCGGGCGCTCGAGGCGACGGGGCGCCGAGGTGATGCGCTCGGGGCGATCGCCCGTGCGCGCGCGACGCTGCGCGACGATCTCGGGCTGCCGCTCGGGCGGACGCTCAGCGAGCTCGAGCAGCGGCTGCTCCTCGACGACCCGGCACCTCGAGCCGCCGTGCGGCCGGTGGCTCGCGACGTCCTGCTCGGTCGGGAGGCCGAGCTCGAGCGCCTGACGGCCGCGGTGGCCGCACGCCGCGACGTGGTCCTCGTCGGCGAGGACGGTGCCGGACGCAGCGCCGTCCTCGGTGCGCTCGTCGGGTGGCTGCGTCGGTCCGGCCAGCGCACGGCGTTCGCCGCCTGCGACGCCTCGCCCTCGACCGGGGTGGCGCTGCTCGCGGCGTTCGCCGACGAGCTCGGCGAGTCGATCGATGCGCGCCTCGGTCCGATCGACGGCTTCCTCGCGACGCTCGCACGCACCAGCGAGGCCCGGACCGTCGTGCTCGTCGTCGATGACCTCCACCATGCCGGACCCTCGACGCGAGCGGCGCTGGAACGGGCACGCTCGCTCGAGCACGTGACGCTCGTGGCGAGCCGGGTCGCCGACGTCGGGGTCACGCTCGCTGGCGCGGAGGAGGTCGTGCTCGCCGGGCTGCCCGATGCGGCGCTGGCCGCGATGGCGGACGACCTGGCATCGGCCCCCCTCGACCCGGACGAGCGGGACCGGTTGGTCCGGCTCGCCGGCGGCAACCCGTTCGTGCTGCAGTGCCTCGTCGAGGACCCCGAGCGGGGGAGCGGGCTCACGGGCGCGACCGCGGCGCTCGCCCCGCTGGTCCGCCGGCGGCTCGCACGGCTCGGTCCCGCCGCGCGGACCGCGGTCGAGGTCGCCGCGGTCGCTGGGGTGCGCTGCCGTCGACCCGTGCTGCACGTGCTCGCCTCGGAGGCCGGAGTCACCGAGGCGCTGGTCGGCGGTCTGCTCGTCGAGGAGGGCGACGAGGTCGTGTTCCGCCACGCGGCGATCGCGCACGTGATCGCGGGGGAGCTCGTGCCGGGCCGCCGGGCCGAGTTCCACCACGCCATCGCCGGGCTCGAGGCGGACGCCGGACGGCCCGCGGCCGTCGTGGCGCACCACCTCCTCGCCGCGGTGGAGCTCGACGCCGGGGCGGCGCTCGCCTCCGCGATGCGTGCCGGCGCCGAGGCGAGCGCCGGGGGCGCGCACCGCGACGCCGCGGGCTGGTACGGGCGGGCCGCCGGTGCCGCGCGCGCGCTCGGCCCGCGCGCCGAGGTCGAGCTCCTGCGCGCCGAGGTCGCTCACGGCGACGAGCTTCGGCTCGCGGGCGACGCGTCGCACCGCGCACGGCTCGTCGAGGCGTGCGAGCGTGCGCTCGAGGTCGACGATGCCTCGCTCGTCGCGGAGGCGGCGTTCGCGCTCCTGCAGCTCGGCGCGACCAGCGAGGCCGGGGCGGCGGATGCGGACGCGATCGCGCTCGGCGATCGCGCGCTCGCGCGCCTCGAGGGCGACGAGCGCTGGGCGGTGGTCGCCGGCGCCATGAGCCTCGCGTGCTCGATGACCGGGCTGGCGGAGCGTTCGCGCGAGCTCCTGCTCGCGTCCGAGGCGCTCGCGCAGGACCCGGAGGTCCGTCGGCGCGTGCTGCCCTTCGCCTACCTCGGCGCGGGCCACGCCGACGACCTCGAACGTCGTGGTGCGCTGACCGCCGAGCTCCTCGGGCTCGCCGCCGCGGCGGACGACCCGGTCGCGGCGTTCGAGGGCCACCATCTCGCGTTCTCCGTCGCGTTGCAGCGTGCCGACGGACCGGGGGTGCGGGCGGCACTGGCCGGGATGGAGGACCTGGTCGAGCGTGTCGGTGACGTCGGTCGGCGCTGGCAGCTTCTCTACTGCGCGGCAGCCGTCGCGCACCTCGATGGCGACCTCGAGCGGGCGGAGCACCTCTCGGAGGCCGCGTTCGGGCTGTTCGCCGGGGTGGCGCCCGCGCGCGCCCTCGCGGTCCACGGCTCGCAGCTGATCCTGCTGCGCCTGGCCGAGGGGCGCGTGGCCGAGCTCACGCCCGCGTTCGAGGGCCTCGTCGCGAGCCAGCCGGAGGTCGGCGCATGGCACGGACTGCTCGCGCTCTGCGTCGCGGAGGCCGAACCCGGCCGTGCGGCGCATCACGCCCGCGTGGGCCTCGACGCGGTCCCGCGCGACTTCACCTGGCTCGCCTCACACGTGCTCGGTGCTCGGGCGGCGGCGCGCGCGGCGCGCGCCGGCGCGACCGACGCTCCTCTCGAGGAGTACCGCACCCTGCTCGAGCCCTACGCGGAGCGCGTGGCTTGGCAGGGCACCTGTGCCTACGGGCCGGTCGCGACCTCGCTGGCCGAGCTCGCGCATGCCCGTGGGGACGCCGTAGGGGCTCGCGCGGCGCAGTCGACCGCCGTCGGGCTCGCCGAGCGGCTCGGTGCCCCGGTGTTCGCGAGGGAGGCGGAGGCGCTCGGCGGGGGCGATCGTTAGGGGTGCCCGTTAGCGGGCCGTGAGGGGCTCCGGGCACGGTGACGGTCTGGAGGTGCGCCGGCGGCGTCGCCGCCCGGGGGAGGCCGACCCGGCGCACGGCGGGGGGACGGCCATGGTGCGCACGTCGACGTCGGACGGTGGGTCGCTCGGGCGGCACGGCGGGGGGCGGCGTCGGCGGGGCAGGGTCGCGCTGGCCCTGACGCTCGCGCTGCTGGTGACGAGCGTCGCGACCGCGTCCGCCACCCCGAACCTCGAGCTCGACCCGGACCCGGGGGACGAGCCGCGCCTCGACGTCGACTACCTCGACGCCGACGCGCCATCGGGACCGCGCGTGCTCGTCGACGGCGTCCCGCTCGACGCGGACTACACCGGCTTCGCCCACTGGGGGGCGGCGCTGCCCTTCTTCGAGTCGCGACGGGTCCTGCGGACCGACGGCGACCGCCTGACCGTCGCGGTCGAGGTCCCCGACGACGACCCGGACGCCTACGACGTCAGCCTCTCGGTCCTCTACAGCGTCCCCGAGACCTTCGACGACGGCGAGGGCGGGACCTTCGAGTTCTACGACAACCGCACGGCGTCCAGCGCGGAACTGGTCGCCCTGTTCTGGGACGAGGGTGCTGCGTGCGACTCGATGGGCGTCGTCGATCGGACCTTCTTCCCGGGCTTCGGCGGTGAGGACTCGGTGACGCCGATCCCCGAACTGCCCGGGTTCGCCATCCCCGCGCGTGATGCGCTCGACTTCTACAACGGGGGCCGCCCGACGAGCATGCTCGTCGCGAGCTCGGAGGTCACGAGCGCCGCGCCGCTCGTCTGCACGCTGCGGACCATCCCCGGCACCACGATCTCCGTCACGGTCGAGATCGGCCAGGCCGCCCCCGTGCACGCCGCGGTCGCCGAGGAGCTGCCCCGCCAGCTCTCCGCCAACGCCACCGCCTTCGCCGAGACCGAGGGCGGGCCGCTGGTCACCTTCGACGGTGTCGAGGCGCATCCAGCGTTCCAGGAGGTGCAGGCCTGGATCGACACGCTCCCGGAGGAGTGCGAGCTCGAGCGCGACTCGTCCCGGCTCGCGCTCCTCGCGTGGGTCGCCGACGCCTTCGACCCGGCGAGCGCCCCCGAGGACCCGGACGTCCCCTCCGCTGCCGCGGTCGCTGAGCTCGCCGGACTCCTGGGCTGCCCGGGCGACCTCGCCGATGTCGCTGCGGACCTCTCCGCGCTCTGGTACGGCGGTCGGGCCGAGAGCCTGTCGAACGACTTCCAGGACGCCGTGTTCGGCACCGGGTGCTCGTTGGCCGACGATGGGGTGCGCTCCACCGACCTGCTCGCCTGGGTCGTGGGCAGCCCGTACCCGGACCCCCCGACCCCCGAGTGGACGGCCGCCCTCGAGGCCTTCGTGACCTGCGGTCCGGAGGCGGTGATCGCGGACGCCGTCGATGCGCTCGACACGCTCTGGGTGGGAGCGGGGGGTGCGCGCGAGCGCCTCGACGCGGCCCTCGCCGAGTCGGACGATTGCACCCTCGACACCGGCATCGACTACGCCGACGTGGCGTCCTGGTTGGAGGGCGAAGGTGGCCAGACCGCCGCCGAGCTCTTCGAGTGCGTCGGCGGCACGGGCAGCGAACTGGAGGACGCCGCTGGCGTGCGCGTCAGCACCCTGTGGTACGGCGTCGCCTCCGGCTACCGCAGCGTCCTCGACGGCGGGGTCTTCGGCGCGGGCTGCGACTACGCGCCGGCCGCCGGTCCGGCCGACCTCGCTCGGCTCGCCATCTTCGGCCCCTTCGACGGCGACGCGCTCGACGTGTTCATCGACTGCACCGATCCGGGGCCGACGACCCTCGACGACCTCGCGGTCGAGCTCGCGGCCGCGTGGAGCGGGGAGGGCGGCGCGCAGGACGAGCTCGACGCGCTGCTCGCGGAAGGGTCCTGCGAGTACCTCGATGGCGCGGCCGTGCCGGAGCTCGTCGACTGGGTCGACGACGACGAGCGGACCACCGAGGGGCTCGCACTGCTCCTCGCCTGCACGGCCGGGGAGCGTGCCCTCGCTCGCTCGCTCCTCTTCGACCTGCAGGGACCGCTCCTCGTCGACGAGGGGGGATCCGAGCCGTCGCCGCTGCCGCTGTTCCCGGCCATCGGCAACTGGCTCGCGGGCGCCGTCGGCTTCTCGCTCGGCCCCGATCGCGGTGTCTGCAGCTTCGACCTCCCCGAGGACCCGACCGGCGGCGACGCCGGCGCCGCGCTCGCGGACCTGCTCGAGGCGGTCCAGGCCTGGCGGGACACCGGTGGTGCGGCCGACCTCGAGGGCATCCTCGACTGCCCCGACGGGCGCGTCGACATCGACGACCCCGACGGTCGGGCGGTCGCGTTCCTGATCTCGGCGACCGACCCCGACCTGGCCGACTCGCGCGTCCTCCCGGACGCCGGGGACGCCGACGGGGACGGGCGGATCGGCGACCTGCACTGGTTCGTGGCCCGCGAGGTCGCGCGAGGGGCGTCCTACGACTTCGGCTCCGCACGGGACGACTGGCGGGACGCGGTCGGTCCGGGCTTCGGCTCGGGCATCCGGCTCGAGGCCGCGGCTGCCTGCGCGGACGAGGCCGATCTCGGTCCGTGCCTCGTGAGCGTCGGCGGTGGTGACGGCCCGGACGGGGCGGACGGCATCGAGGACGGCTGGGCGGTGATCCTCAACGACCGCTCGTTCGCGCTCGCCGACGTCTCGATCGGCGACCTCCTCGGGATGGCCGCGCGCCTCACCCTCGTGCGCACGGACCCCCGCGGCGCCGACGGTCTCGGCGTCGTCGAGGGCGATCGGGTGCGGGTGCACCTGCGCCTGCCGGCGCAGGGTCCGGCCGACCAGGACTGGGCCGGCGTGCTGCGACCGTTCACGCAGACCACCGGTGAGGTGCTCGGCCACGCGGTGACCAGCGTCGCCGACGGTCAGGCCGTCGAGCTCGACATGACGCTCTCCGCGCGCGAGCGCTCGGCCGCCTTCGACTACCCGAGCGGTGAGGACCTCTGCACGGTCGGCGTCGAGGCCGGGCCCGATGGACCCGCGGCCGAGGCCACGGACTGCGACCTGCCGGACGCCGCGGCCGAGATCGTCGAGGTGCGGCTGCGCAGCTCGGCGTTCTTCGCCGGACACGACCCGGCCGGCAGCGGCACCGCCGGCGTGCGTTCGACCCGGCGGCTCACGGAGTGGGGCATCGACCCGCTGCGCGACGCGGCCGAGCGCGGCGTCGAGGACTGCGACAGCGGCCGCATCCTCGCGAACGTCCCTGACCCGGTGTGCGTCGAGGACGGGCTCCACGTCATGCTCTTCACCGAGGGGGACGCGCCCGTCGGTGACCGCGCGGTCGTCGCGGGCGACGAGCTGCGGGTCGGCGGGCTCGTCGACCTCGCCGACCTCGCGACCGGGCTCGGCCTCGGGTCGGTCCCCGCGGAGTGGGGGACCTTCGATGGCAGGCCGCTCGAGGTCGTCGCGGACGGCGGCTTCCTGATCGCGGTGCGCATCCCGGATGAGCTCGCGGCCGGGGTGGAGGCGGTGCACGAGGCGTGCTCCGAGGCGGGGGTCAGCCCGTACGCGTCGGAGGGGTTCTTCGACGTGCCGACGCCGTTGTGCCTCCCGAGCGCGTGGAGCGTGGACGAGTTCGACGCCCGCGCGTACGACCCGGGTGCGGTCGTCGTGCTGCGCACGGCCGGACCGCACGGCTTCACGCCTCCCGACGACCCGGGGTCCTGCCCGGAGGGCACGGTGCCGGTCGTGGTCTCGCAGCTCGGCCAGCAGTTCGACGGGTCGCGCTGCGCGACGCTGCCCGATGGCTCCAACGGGCTCGAGGACGACGAGATCGCGCTGCAGATCCCGCTCCTCAACGTCGACGAGGCGTTCCGTCAGGACCGCGCCGGGGTCGTGGTGCTCGGCGAGGCCTCGACCTACGTGCTCTCCGACACGTCGATCGTGGTCGACCTCTTCGGCATCGACCCCGACGAGGTCGGACCGCTCGACGCCCGCTCCGATGCCGCCCTGGCACTGGCCGGCGGGTTCGTCGCGACCAACGGTCAGGGCTTCGACTTCGGTGCCGACCTGCTCGAGGCGGAGGTCTTCGACTTCGCGCTCGGCGGCCCCTCGGTCGACGAGGACTTCGTCAGCCGCGAGGACGACGGGTTCTTCCAGGTGTTCCTCCCGGCGCCGTACCTCGGGCTGCTCGCGGAGGCCGCCGGGGTCGAACCGGCCGAGGCCGCCGCGGCGATGGGGGTCGAGCGACGCGACGACGCGACCAAGACCACCGGTGAGGTCACGGCGGCGGTCACCGATCCCGGGGAGTACGGGCTCGATGACGTCGACGGGGCCGGTGTGCTGATCGGGAGCGAGGGCTTCGAGTACTCGACGCCCTACTTCTCGATCGCGCCGGCGAGCGGCTTGACCATCACCACGTCCTCCCTCGGGGTCCTGACTCGGGGGCAACGGGTGCGCCTGCCGTTGGTCGCGGACCTCGCCGAGGGCCGCACGCGCTGGGCGGTCGTCGAGGGTGCGCTGCCGCCGGGGATGCGGCTCTCGACTCGGGGTCTGCTCACGGGGAGGCCGCGCTCGACCGGCTCCGGGTCGGTGACCATCCGGGTCAGTGATGCCGTCGACAGTGCCGAGCGGACGTTCGCATGGTCGGTCGCCGAGCCGCTCAGGATCGTGTCAGGGCGCCTGCCCGACGGGGTCGTCGGGCTCGAGCGGAGCATCGATCTCGAGGCCGAGGGTGGCGCGGGCGAGCGGACCTGGACGGTGGTCCGAGGCCTCCCGGAGGCCCTCGAGCTCGACGGCGCCACCGGGACCCTCGAGGGCGCGCCGGCCGTGACCGGGCGGTTCCGGCCGGTGGTGCGCGTCACCGACGCGGAGGGTCGCACCGCCGAGCGTCGGCTCGACCTGCGCGTGTTCGCGACGGGCGTGACCCCCGGTGCCGTCGAGGTCACGGTCGAGCGCGGCCTGGTGTTCGGGCTCGTCCGTGCGACGGCCCTGGTCGAGGTCGTCGACGTGGTGAGCGGCGAGCCGGTCGGCTCGGTCGAGGTCCG
>JBEAQO010000017.1:0-7948 GCA_041163825.1 Actinomycetota bacterium
GGAGGACGAGGGCCGCCAGCGCCACCGGCCGTGCGCGTCGGACCACGTTCCCTCACCCTCCGTTCGGTTCCGGGCACCGGACCCCGCCCGGCCGGCCCGCGCGGCCCGAGGGCGCAGCGAACCCGCCCACCGGCGCGGCCCACATCGTAGCCGCGCCCCGGGGAGGGCCCACCACGCGGGGCCCGGCCGACGCGCGCGCTCCCGGGCTCAGGGCTCCCAGCGGAACGCACGTGCGGCGACCCCCGTCGCGACCGCGGCCCACAGTCCGAGCCGGATCGTGGGCCCGAGGATCGCTCCCTCCCCGGTCCCACCCGCTGCCACGCCTCCGAGGAGCGCCCTCAGGGCCTCACCGAGCGCGCCGACGGGCGCGAGCGCGCCGAGGCGCGCGAGGCCCTCGGGCAGGACCGCCGCGTCGAAGGCGACACCGCTGATCGCGACGAGGACGAGGAACAACGCGTTCGCGCCCGCGAGCGTCGCCTCGGCCCGCAGCGTCCCCGCCATCAGCAGACCCGTCGCGGTCGTCGCGAACGCACCGAGCGCGATCAGACCGAGCACGCCGAACCACGCGGCGGGCCCCACCACGGGCCGCCACCCGAGCGCGCCGACCGCGACGACGACGGTGAGCACCGACTGGACGGTCAGGATCGCGACGACGGCCAACGCCTTGGCGAGCAGGAAGCCCCAGCGCGGCAACGGGGAGACCCCGACGCGCTTGAGGACCGCGTACTTGCGTTCGAACGCGGTCTGGACCGCCACGACGACGATGCCCGTCGCGCCGACCGAGATGGCGAGCACCCCCGGGACGAGGAAGTCGATCGCACGGCCACCGCCCGTGGGCACCACCTCGACGGTCGAGAAGAGCGCGAGGATCCCGAGGGGGAGCCCGAAGGTGACGACGAGGCTCTCGCTGGAGCGCAGCACGAGCCGTCCCTCCATCGCCGCCTGCGCGAGGACGGCCCGGAGCAGCGGGGTCGACCGGCGCACGTCCTCCGCCCCGCTCCTCACCCGAGCTCCTGTTCGGCGAGCTCGCCGGTGAGCCGGAGGTAGACGTCCTCGAGGCGCCGGCGGCGATCGTCGAGCCGGACGAGCGTCGCTCCCTCACGCTCGAGCACCTCCGCGATGGCCCGAACGAGCGCGGGGCTCGAACCCGCAGCGACCCGGAGGCGCTCGGCATCGACCCCCTCGACGGCGACCGCGAGCGCTCCGGCGAGCGCGGTGGCCACCCCGTCGATGGCCGTCCCGTCGCAGCGCAGGGTGAGCTCGAGCTCCTCGGAGCCGGCGCGCGTCAGCTCGCTCGGCGTGCCGAGGGCGACGAGTCGGCCGTGGTCGAGGATGGCGACCCGGTCCGCGAGCCGTTCGGCCTCGTCGAGGAGGTGCGTGGTCAGCACGGTGGTGACGCCGGCCGCCTTCATGCGCTCGAGGAGGCGCCACGTCTCCCGTCGCGCCGCGGGGTCGAGTCCGGCCGTCGGCTCGTCGAGGAAGAGCACGTCGGGCCGACCGACCAGCGCGAGCGCGAGGGACAGCCGCTGCTTCTGCCCCCCGGAGAGGTCGCGGTAGCGGGTGCGCCGGGAGCCGGTCAGCCCGACGCGATCGAGGAGCCCGTCGGGATCCTCGGGGTCGGCGTGGAACGCGGCGTGCAGCCGCACGAGCTCGCCGGGCATCGCCATCGGGTAGACGCCGCCCTCCTGGAGCATGACCCCGACGCGCGGACGCAGCGCCCCGGCGTCCCGACGCGGGTCGAGCCCGAGCACCCGAACGGTGCCCTCGTCCGGTTCGGCGAGGCCCTCGAGGCACTCGACGGTCGTGGTCTTGCCCGCCCCGTTGGGCCCGAGCACCGCGATGGTCGTCCCCGTCTCGACCTCGAGGTCGAGGTGGTCGACGGCGACGAGGGGCCCGTAGCGGCGGACCAGGCCCGTGACCTCGATGGCCGGGCGGGGGCCCGAGGGCGGGACGGCGGGCAGCACGGCGACCTCGGGACGGCGGCGGGCGCCGCAGCGTAGGCCCGCCCCGACCGCCCGCCCTCGTCCCGCCCGACCGAGGGACCCGACCGATCGAGGGACCCGACCGGGTCGGATGGTTCCGACGACTTGATGCGCCGCGTAAATCGCGCTAGCGTCCGCCCCGAGGCCCCGTTCGTCCCCCCGTCGAACGGGGCCTCATCCTTTTCCCCCGACCCTGCCGGCTCGAGCGGCCCCGACCGCCCGACGGCCGACCCGGCCCTCGGCCTCCCACCCGACCTACCTTCACGCATCGCGGCCGACCCGGCCGGCCACCCGGACGCCGTCGCCCCCGGAGGTCCTCGTGCCGCTCGCTGGTGATCGTCCGTCCGCACGCGCACGCACCGTCCCGTGGCGACGGCATCGGCACTCGGGTCCCGTCGCGTTCGCGACCCTGCTCGCCCTCGCCGCCGGGTGCGCCGAGGACGCGACGACGTCGACGCCGCCCACCGCAGCGGCGGAGCCCGCGAGCGACGGGCTCGCCGAGTACGACCCGACCGGCGACGCGCTGCTCGCGCAGCTCGACCTGCTCGAGGCGACGGTCGTCGCCGCACGGGATGCGCTGCGCGATGCCGCCGCATCGACCGAGGACGCCGCCACTCGCGCATCCCTGACCGACGCACGCTCCCTGCTCCTCGCCGAGACGGCGCGGACGGACGGACCGGTCCCCCTCCTTCCCGCCACCCCCTCCGAGCGCGACGCGACGGCCGAACGTCCCGACGACCTGCTCACGGCGACGGCCACCCTCGCCGGCGACGACGCGTCGCCCCGTGCACGCACGGTCCTCGAGCTCCTGCGCGATCCGATCGCCGGTGACCTCGGTGCGTGGCTGCGCGATGCGGAGGGGGTCGTCGCGGTCGTGCGCGACGTCGCTGCGGCGGCGCTCGGGGCCGGCGACGACCTGGAGGAGGCCGGGACCACGGTGCGCGGGCTCGACGGCGAAGCGACCCGCGCGCTCGCCTGGACGTTCGCCGCGCTCGATGCCCTCGGGTCCGGCCGGCCCGAGCTCGCTCGGGAGCATGCGGCCCGGGGCGCGGCGCATCTCGAGGTCGTGCGGCTGGGCATCGACCTCGCGCGGACCGACGGATGAGTCGCCGCGTCCCGCTCTCGCGCGAACCCCTCGAGGTGGAGGTCGACGGCTTCACCCATGGCGGCGAGGGTGTGGCCCGCATCGAGGGCAAGGCCGTGTTCGTCGCGGGGGCGCTGCCCGGGGAGCGCGTCGTCGTGCGCGTCGTCGACGACCGTGCCCGATGGGCCCGGGCCGAGCTCGTCGACGTCGTCGTCGCGAGCCCCGATCGCGTCGCACCGCCCTGCCCCTACGTGGGTGACTGCGGAGGCTGCGACCTGCAGCACGCCTCCCCCGATGCGCAGCGCCGTCTGCTCACGCGCGTGGTGCGCGAGCAGTTCGCCCGCATCGGGGGCCTCGACGCCGGAGCGCTGGACGCGCTCGTCGTCGAGTGCCGCGCCGTCGGGCCGGACCTCGGCTACCGCGACCACGCTCACCTCACCGCCGGCGAGGGCGGACGGCTCGGGTTCCACCGTGCCGGTAGCCACGAGGTCGTCCCCATCGACCACTGCGCGGTGCTCTCGCCCGGCGCGCAGCGCGCGCGCAGCGTGCTGGGCGATGCGACCGGCGCGACCGCGGTCACCGTCCGGACCGACGGGGTGCGGGCGGTCGCCGTGGTGCATCCCGGACCGGGCCCGCTCGAGCTCCCCGACGTCGAGGCGGCCCCCGACCTCGACCTCGTGCTCGCGCAGGACGGTCGCGCAGCGGTGGCGCTGCGCGGGGACGGGATCCTCGTCCACGACATCGACGGGCTCGCGCTCGCTCAACCGCCGGGCGCCTTCTTCCAGGTCGGCCGACACGCGGCGCTCGCGCTCGTCGCCGAGGTGATGGCGGGGGTCGGCGAGGTGACCGGCGCGCTGGTCTGGGACCTCTACGCCGGGGTGGGCCTGCTCTCGCTGCCGCTCGCACGCGCCGGCGCGGAGGTCGTGGCCGTCGAGTCCGACCACGAGGCGGCCGAGGCGGCCCGGACCAACGCGCGCCGCAACGACCTCGACCTCGAGGTCGTCACCAGCGAGGTCATCGCCTTCACCGCCCGCGCCGCTGCGGCGGCCGGCGGCGAACTCGGCCCCGCCCTGCAGCCGCCCGAGCTCCCGCTCGATCCGCCCGAGGTCGTCGTGCTGGACCCGCCCCGATCGGGGGCCGGCCCCGAGGTCGTCGAGCAGCTCGCGCGCCTCGCGCCGACTCGCATCGTCGCGGTCGGTTGCGACGTCGCCTCGGCCGCGCGCGACGTGTCGGCGCTCGTGGCCGCTGGCTACCGGCTGGAGCGGGTCGTCCCGCTCCAGCTGTTCCCGATGACGCACCACGTCGAACTGGTCGCCACACTGTCACGCTGAAGCGATCGGCCGTCGGCCGACCGCCGCCGATCGAGGGGAGCGCGGATGGACACCCCCGAGGCCGCGCGCGAGACGGGGCTCGGCAGCTACGCCTACGTCGAGGCGCCGTTCGACTCGTGCCTGCGCCTGCTGGCCGAGGACCCGGCTGCCGTCCTGGTCCCCGCGACGGTCGAGGCCGCCGAGGTCGCGCGCGCGATCTCGACGTCGCTCGGCCTCGAGCGCGACGGCCACGCGGTCGCCGCGGAGGTCGTTCCGGTCGTCGGCGCGTTCGAACCGACCGCGCTGACCTCCGGCGCGCTCGCCCTGACATGGACCTCGAACGGCGCGCGACCGCTCCTCTTCCCCCACCTCGAAGCGCGGCTCGCCGTCGCGGCCATCGTGCTCGACCCACCGCTCACGCGCGTGCGCATCAGCGCGTCCTACTCGCCCCCGTCCGACGTCCTCGCTGCGGGCGCGGAGCGCCAGGCGCTGCGACGCATGGCCGAGGCGGCCCTGCACCGGCTCACCACGGAGATCGCCGACGGCCTTCGTCGCCGACACGAAGCGCTCGGGATCGGCGAGGTCCTCTGACGCCTCGGGCGCTCGACGGATCGGCCGCTCACCCGTCAGCCGACCGGCCGCCCACCCGTCAGCCGACCGGGCGCGCCCATGGCGCTCCACGCGCACGATGCACCAGCGCGATGCCGCGCACGAGCATCATCGCGTGGACCGCGAGCCAGAGCCCGCTGAGTCCACCTCGTCCCGCGAGCGCGAGCGCGATCCCTCCGCCGACGAGGGCACCGGCGAGCGTCCAGGTGCGCAGGTACGCGTAGTCCTCGGCGCCCATCAGCACCCCGTCGAGCGCGAACACCGCGCCGCCGCTCGCCTGCACCAGCGCCGCGACGAGCCAGGCGCCGGAGACGACGGCGAGCACGTCCGCCTGGTCGGTCAGCACGCGCGGCACGACACCGCCGAGCGCCGCGAGCACGAGCGCCCCGAGCACACCCCCGATGGTCCCCGCCCGCAGCGCGAGCAGCGCGACACGCCGCACCTCGTCCGTGTCCTTCGCGCCCAGCGCCGTCGACACCATCGCCTGCGCCGCGATCGCGAGCCCATCGAGTGCGAACGCGGCGAACAGGAACGCCTGGAACGTGACCTGGTACGCGGCCGACGTGAGCGCATCGATGCGCGCCGCGGCCGCCGAGATGGCCAGGAAACCGAGCAGCAGTCCGCCCGTGCGCAGGAAGAGGTCGCGGCTCACGGTGACGACCGCGCGCAGCTCGTCGCGCCGCGGAGCGCCGTGCCCGGTGAGGACGAGCCCGGTGCCCCGAAGGCGCTGGGCGAAGAGCGCGACGCTCACCACCTCGGCCGCCACCGTGCCCGCCGCGGCCCCGGCGATGCCGAACGGGCCGACGAGCGCGAGCGTCAGCACCAGGTTGACGACGTTCGCGACCGCCACGACACCGAGCGGGGTCCGCGTGTCGAGCACGCCCCGGAAGGCGCCGTGCCCGACGAAGGTGAGCAGGAGGAAGGGCAGGCCGACCGCGCGGACCCGGAGGTAGCTGGCGCCCGGGGCGATGAGCGCATCGACCGCACCGAGGACGGCGAGGATCGTCGGGGCCAGCAACCACACCAGCACGGCGAGGACGGCCCCGACGGCCACCGCGATGCGCGCGGCGTTGGCGACGTGCCGGCCGGCCGCATCGAGCGCGCCCCCAGCACCCGTCGCCCCCCCAGCACCCGTCGCCCCCCTCGCTCCCATCGCCCGCGCGACGGTCGAGGTCGTGCCGATGACGAGGAAGCTGAACACCCAGGACGCGGTCGCGAGCACCGAGTTCGCGAGCCCGAGCGCACCGAGCTCCGCCGCGCCGATGCGACCGACCACCGCCGTGTCGACCATGCCGAGCAGCGGATCGGCGATCAGCGTCACGGTCGCCGGCAGTGCGAGCAGGAGCAGGCGACGCCGACGCGCGGACCCGAGCGGGTCCGTCCCGGTGCCGGCCCTCACCCGTGCCCGGCCGTACCGGGCGCCCCGACGTCGAGGCGGGCCTGGGCGAGGCGCGCGTCCTCAGCAGGGACGGGGATCGGGTAGTCCCCACTGAAGCAGGCGGTGCAGGAGCGTCCGCGCGGAGTCGGCGTCGCCCCGATCAGCCCATCGAGCGAGAGGTAGTGGAGGGAGTCGGCACCGACGAACGCGCGGACCTGCTCGACGTCGAGGTCGGCACCGATCAGCTCGGCCCGTGAGGCCATGTCGATGCCGTAGTAGCAGGGGTGGGCGACCGGCGGTGAGGTGATGCGCAGGTGCACCTCGGCCGCTCCGGCGGCGCGGAGCATCGCGACGAGCTGGCGCGACGTGTTGCCCCGCACGATGGAGTCGTCGACGACCACGAGCCGCCTGCCCTCGACGACCTCGCGCACGGGCGAGAGCTTGAGTCGGATGCCGAGCTGGCGCAGCGACTGCGTCGGCTGGATGAAGGTCCGCCCGACGTAGCGGTTCTTGACGAGCCCGTCGGCGAACGGCAGCCCGGCGGCCTCCGCGAAGCCGGCCGCCGCGTCCCGGCCGGCCTCCGGCACCGGGATCACGACATCGGCCTCGACCGGCGCCTCCTCCGCGAGCCGTCGGCCCATGCGCCGCCGCGCGTGCAGGACGCTCGAACCGTCCTGGCGGTGGTCGGGACGCGCGAGGTAGACCCACTCGAACAGGCAGAACGTGGGGGTCGCCTCGGCGAAGCGTCGGCTCCGCAGACCCTGCTCGTCGATGACGACGAGCTCGCCGGGCTCCACGTCGCGCACGAGCACCGCCCCGACGATCTCGAGGGCGGCGGTCTCCGAGGCGACGACCCACCCGCCCCCGGGCAGCCGTCCGATCTGCAGCGGGCGGATGCCGTTGGGGTCGCGCAGCGCGTAGAGGCGCCGCTCGTCGCTGACGACCACCGAGAAGCCGCCCGCGAGCTCGCGCGCCGAGGTGAGGATCGCCGCCTCGACGTCCATCCCGTCGTGCGAGGCGATCAGGGCCGTCATCAGCTCCGAATCGGTCGCGTCCGGCAGTCCCAACCGCTCGGCGAGCGCGGCGGTCCCGACGAGGTTGCCGTTGTGACCCAGCGCGATGCGCGCGCCACCGTTCGTCTCGCGGTAGATCGGCTGGGCGTTGTCCCAGCACGAGGCACCGGCCGTCGAGTAGCGGCAGTGCCCGATCGCCACGTGGCCGGGCAGCGACGCGAGGTGGTGCTCCTTGAACACCTGGTTGACGAGCCCCATGTCCTTGTGGACGACGGTGCGCACACCGTCGGAGACCGCGATGCCGGCCGACTCCTGCCCGCGGTGCTGCAGCGCGTAGAGCCCGAAGTAGGTCAGCGTTGCGACATCCTCGCCCGGCGCGTACACGCCGAACACGCCGCACTCCTCGCGCGGTCCCTCCGCGAGCCCGACGAGGTCGACCCCCTCGGCAAGCGGCTCGGTCCCGCCGGAGGTCGGCACGGGCGGTGGGGGCAGCGGCACGCGCGGGGGCAGCGGCGGGGGCACGGCGGCGCTCATCCGACGAGCGCCGGCAGCGTCGCCTCGCGGCGCCCGAT
>JBEAQO010000018.1:0-3348 GCA_041163825.1 Actinomycetota bacterium
TCCCCGTCCGCGCTTCCGTCCGGTGGTCCTGCCGCGCATCAGTGACGAGGACGGTGCCGTGGAGCAGGCAGAGGCGCCGCGCCCGCCGTCCTTCGCGCGCGAGTTCCCGCTGCTGCTCGCCATCGCGCTGGTCCTCGCGTTCCTGCTGCGCACCTTCGTGATCCAGGTCTTCTACATCCCATCGAGCTCGATGGTGCCGACCCTGCTCATCGACGACCGGATCGTCGTCGAGAAGCTGACCTACCTGCGACGCGAGCCGGCCCGCGGCGAGATCGTCGTGTTCGAGGGTGACGATCCGCTCGTCGCAGAGGCCGGGGGTCCCGCGACGCGCATCGCGCGCGGCATCGGGCAGTTCCTCGGGGTCGTCCCCATGGACGCGCGGGACTTCGTCAAGCGTGTCATCGCGCTGCCGGGCGACGAGGTCGAGGTCCGCGGCGGGGTCGTGCGGGTGAACGGGGTGGCACTGGCCGAGCCGTACGTCGTCAACCGCGACGAGTCGGACTACGGGCCGGTCACGGTGCCGGACGGGGCGCTGTTCTTCCTCGGCGACAACCGCCCGAACTCGGCCGACTCCCGTGGGCCACTCGGCTTCGTCGAACGGGATCGGGTCGTGGGCCGTGCGTCGCTCGTGCTCTGGCCGCTCGATCGCCTCGACACGGTCGTGCGACCCACCTACGACTCGGCCGCCGACTGACGTCCGCGCGGGCGGTCCTCGCTGGGCCGGCGCGCTCGTCGACCGGGGAGCGCGGTGCCGCTCAACCGAGCGCGAGCCGCGGCGCCGTGAGTGCGGCGATCGGACGCCAGGAATGCCGATGCAGCGGACTCGGTCCGAGCTCGGCGAGCGCTCGGCGGTGCGCCGGCGAGGGGTAGCCCTTGTTCGCGGCGAAGGCGTAGCCGGCGTGCTCCGCCTCGGCCGCGACGAGCAGCGCGTCCCGGGCGACCTTGGCGACGATCGAGGCCGCGGCGATCGAGACGCTGACGCGGTCGCCCCCGACCACCGGGACGACCTCGGCGCCGGACCACGCCGGTCCCACCCCCGTGTCCTCGTCCGGCGCGGTCCGACCGACGAGGTCCACGGGACCGTCGATCAGGAGCACGTCGATGGGCACCGCCAGCGCGGCGGCGAGCCCCCTCACCGCGCGACGCGTCGCGAGGCGCAGCGCCGCGGCGAGGCCCATGGCGTCGATCTCGTCGTTGGTCGCGTCCGCCACCACCGCGCCGAGCGCCGTCGTCGCGAGCATCCCGGCGAGCCGCTCGCGGGTCGCCGGGGGGAGGAGCTTGGAGTCCGCGAGACCCTCGGGGACCCGTCCCGGGTCGAGGGCGACCGCGCCGACGCTGACCGGTCCCGCCCACGCCCCCCGTCCGACCTCGTCGACGCCGACCACGAGCCGCCCGTGCGCCCAGTGGGCGCTCTCGAGGTCGGTGCCGGCGTACTCCATCCTCCCGACGCTAGCGACCGGCCGGTCCCGGCCCGGGCCCCGGGGCTACCCTGTCGGGGAGGACGGGTTCGGGCATCCAGGAGGCCGCAGGCCGCATGAACCACGACGACATCGACGCCTACGAGAACGAGCTCGAGGTCGCGCTGCACCGCGAGTACCGCGATGTGGTGCGCACCTTCCGCTACGTCGTCGAGACCGAGCGGCGCTTCTACCTCTGCAACGACGTGTCGGTCACGCCCCACGAGGGCTCCGACCTGTGGTTCGAGCTGCGGCTGAGGGACGCGTGGGTGTGGGACATGTACCGCCCGGCGCGCTTCCTCAAGGAGGTCCGGGTCCTCACGTTCCGCGACGTCAACGTCGAGGAGCTCGTCCACGACGACGCCGGGCTCGACGAGCTGCTCAAGGACTGACCGACCGCCCGATCGGCGTGCGGCCGATCGGCTCCTGCGACGATCCGGGGGATGCCGTGGGCTTCGACGCGACCCGGCGCTACCGCGACGACAAGCGCAACGACATCGTCCTGCTCGTCGTCGCCCTCGTCATCATCGGTGGCGCGGTGCTCTGGGGGTTCGGCGTCCTCTGACCGTCCATCCACAGCCACGAGCTGGTGCTCCGAGCCGCGTGAGGGTGGCGCCGTAGCGTGCCGGGGTGAGCGCCCCCGCCGACCCGCACCGAGCCGAGCTCGCGCTGGGGGCGCGCACGGACAGCGAGCGCCGCGGGCTCGCCGCGCCGAGCCTCGGCCGGCTCGGTGAGGACCTCGCCGCGGCGCATCTGACGGAGGTCGACGGGCTCGAGGTCGTCGCGCGCAACTGGCGCGTGCGGTGCGAGGACCTCGTCGGCGAGCTCGACCTCGTGGCCCGCGACGGCGACGGCACGCTCGTCGTGGTGGAGGTCAAGACCCGCCGCGGGGCCGGACGCTTCGGCGGGGCGCTCGCCGCGGCCGGGGCGAGGAAGGGGCGCCGGGTGCGTCGGCTCGCAGGCGCGTTCGTCTCAGAGGGGGGCTGGCGAGCCGCCGCGGTGCGCCTCGACCTCGTCGCCATCGACGTCGTCGGGCACCGCGCGCGCCTCGAGCACGTCATGGACGCGTGGTGAACGCCCGCACCGGCGACACCGGCAGCGGGGTGGTCGGCGCGATCGCCCTCGTCGGGCTCGAGGCGCATCCGGTGCGCGTCGAGTGCGTGCGCTCACCGGGCCTCCCGACGCTCCGGCTCGTCGGGCTGCCGGACGCCGCCGTGCGCGAGGCCGCGGACCGGGTCCGCACGGCCGTCGTCCGCTCCGACCTCGTCTGGCCGCGCGACCGGGTGGTCGTGAACCTCGCCCCGGCCGACCTGCCGAAGGTGGGTTCGGGCTTCGACCTCCCGCTCGCGCTCTCGGTCCTCGCTGCCTCGGGCCAGCTCCCGCACCGAGCGCTCGACGGCACCGTCGCCATCGGTGAGGTCGGGCTGGACGGGAGCGTCCGTGGGGTCGCCGGCACGCTGCCGATGGCGCTCGGAGCGCGTCGGCACGGTGCGGTGCGGGTGCTCGTCGCTCCCGAGCGCGTGTGCGAGGCGGCCCTGGTCGAGGGCCTCGAGGTCGTGGCGGTCGCCGACCTCGCCGAGGCGGTCGCGGTCCTGGCCGGTCGACGTCCCGCTCGTGCGCACCCCGGAGGGGCGACGTCAAGCATCGGGTCCGCTCCCGGCCGCGGCGCGGGCGCGACCGGGGGTGGCGGGCTCGGATCGGGTCACCGGGCGGGTGGCGGTGATGGTGGCGACCTCGCCGACGTGCGCGGCCAGCTCGTCGCGCGGCGCGCGCTCGAACTCGCGGCGGCCGGCGACCACCATCTCCTCCTCGTCGGGCCGCCCGGCTGCGGCAAGACGATGCTCGCCCGTCGGCTCCACGGGGTGCTGCCCGACCTCGGTCCGGAGACGGC
>JBEAQO010000019.1:0-8505 GCA_041163825.1 Actinomycetota bacterium
GTTCGCGGTTCCTCGACGGGCATCGGCTCGCGCTCGAGGGCCGGCTCGCCTGGCCGACGCTCGACGACGTCCCTGCGGATGCGCGGGGGGTGCGCATCGACCCGACGGCGCAGCTCGATGCAGGGGTCGTCCTCGTCCCGCCGCTGCTCATCGGTCCGCGAGCGCGCGTCGGGACCGGCGCACGACTCGGTCCCAACGCGGTCCTCGGGCCGGCAGCCAGCATCGGCGCCGACGCGCACCTCGTCGATTCCGTGGTCCTCGAGCGGGCGCAGGTGGGGGCCGGCGCCCACGTCCATGGGGCGATCATCGGCCCGGAGGCGCGGGTCGAGGATGGGTCGGAGGTCGTGGAGGGGACGATCGTCGGAGCCGGTGCGCTGCTCGCGGGTCCGAGCGGGTCGGACGGCACCGACGAGGGGTGAGGCGCTCCGGGGCGTGGCTCGGGTCTCCCGCTAGCGTCGGAGAGGACGGGGGCGGCGTCGTGCGCGGGACGGGAGCCGTGCGGGTCCCCTCCACCCCGACGGCGCCTCGGAGGCTCCGGTGACAGCGGCGCTGCGGTTGCTCGGGACGCGTGCCATCGAGCTCATCGATGCGCGCGAGCTCCTCGTGCAGCTGGTGCGCAAGGAGCTCAAGGTCCGCTACCGCGGGTCGGTCCTCGGGTTCCTCTGGACGATGCTGACCCCGGCGCTCGTCACCACCGTCTTCTCCGTCGTCTTCACGCGCGTCGTCCGGATCGGCGTCGAGGACTACGCGGCCTTCTTCATCGTCGGCTACCTCCTCTGGCAGTTCCTCCAGAACTCCTGCCAGGGGTCCCTGCACTCGATCGTCGGCAACGCCGACCTCGTCAAGAAGGTCTACTTCCCGCGAGAGGTGCTGCCGCTCTCGCACGTCGCCTCCCAGCTCATCCACCTCGTGCTCGCCCTGATGGTCGTCACGCCCTACCTCGTCTGGACCCGGGGTCCCGCCGTGCTCGTGCACCTGCCCGCGGCGCTCGCCCTGCTCGTGGTCCTGGCCGTGTTCGTGGCGGGGGTCTCGCTGTGGTTCGCCGCGACCAACGTCGTCCTGCGCGACCTCCAGGAGCTCTTCGTGGTCATCTTCCTCGTGTGGTTCTACGCGAGCCCGGTGCTCTACCCCCTGGCGCTGGCCCGGGCGGAGCTCGCCGCCTCTCCGTGGCTCTCGGTCGCGCTGAGGGCGAACCCGACCGCCGTCTTCCTCGAGGCCTTCCGGGCGCCGCTCCATGGCTCCATCGAGGTCGTCGACGGCGCAGCGATCGTCACGGGCCCGGGCTGGCCCCCCATCGGCTCGGCCCTCACCGCGACCGCGTGGGCGTTCGGCGTCGGTGTCCTCGGGTGGCTGTCGTTCGCGCGCCGCGCACGCACGTTCGCACGGGAGCTGTGAGGATGGCCCGACGCACGCTGCGACAGGTCGTCGGGGCGCAGGTCGATCCGTCGCGTCCCGCGGTCGTCCTCGACCGCGTCACCCAGACCTACCGGCTCCACCACGAGCGGCCCGGAGGACTCAAGGACCGTCTCTCGCGGCCGCGCCGCTCGTCCTTCACCGAGCTCGATGCGCTGGATGCGGTCTCGCTCACGATCGAGCATGGCGAGTCGGTCGGCATCATCGGGCGCAACGGGTCGGGCAAGTCGACCCTGCTCAAGCTCGTCGCGCGGATCCTCCCGCCCGATCGCGGTGCGGTGCGGACCAACGGTCGGGTCGCCTCGCTGCTCGAGCTCGGGGCGGGATTCCATGGTGACCTCACCGGACGGGAGAACATCCACCTCAACGGTGCCATCCTCGGGCTCGGCCGTGCGGAGATCGCCGAGCGCTTCGACGCCATCGTCGAGTTCGCCGGCGTCGAGCAGCTGCTCGACACGGCGGTGCGGACCTACTCGTCCGGGCTCGCCGTGCGGCTCGGGTTCGCCATCGCGGTGGCGGTCGATCCGGACATCCTGCTGGTCGACGAGGTGCTCGCGGTGGGGGACGCGGAGTTCCAGCAGCGCTCGCTCGAGCGCATGCTGGGACTCCGCCGCGCCGGACGGACCTTCCTGCTCGTGAGCCACGACCTCGAGGTGGTCGCGAGCATGTGCGACCGTGTCGTGCTGCTCGAGCGCGGCCGGGTCGCGTTCGACGGCCCGGTCGATGCGGGGCTCGCCGCCTACCGCGACCTCATCGATGCGGGCTGAGGCAGCGGGGGTGCGCGTCACGGCGATCATCGTCACCTGGGACTCCGAGGAGGTCATCGGGGACTGCCTCGCCGCGCTCGATGCGCAGCGAGGGGTCGAGCTCGAGGTCCTCGTCGTCGACAACGCGAGCCGTGACGGCACCCTCGCGATCGTCGAGGCGGCCGCTCGCGGGGCCCGACATCGGGTCTCCGTGGTGCGTGGTGCGACCAACCGGGGCTTCGCCGGTGGGGTGAACGACGGGCTGGCCCGCTCGAGCGCTGCCGCGGTCCTGCTCGTCAACCCCGATGCGCGGCTCGAGCCCGACGCGCTCGCGCGCATGGTCGCGGTGCTCCGGGAGGACCCGAGCTGCGGCAGCGTCCAGCCGCGGCTGCTGCGTCCCGGGGGTGCGCGCATCGACACGACCGGGCACGTGCTCACCCATCCCCTGATCGTCCAGAACCGCGACGAGGGGCGGTCCTCGGAGCTCCTGCGCGAGCGAGGGCCGGTCCTGGGTGCCTCAGGTGCCGCCGTGCTGCACCGGCGGACCATGCTCGACGACATCGCGTGGCGGCGCCCCGATGGTTCGCTGGAGCACCTGACCGAGGACCTCGTCGCCTACTTCGACGATGTGGAGCTCGACCTGCGAGCGCGCTCGCGCGGATGGAGCGCGATGCACGAGCCCTCGGCCGTCGGCAGCCACCGCCGGGGCGGTGCGTCGGGCGAGCGCTCCCGCACGGTCGAGGCGCTGTCCTGGTCGAACCGGGTGCTGGTGCTCGGCACGCTCGCCCTGGACCGCGCGAGCGTGCGGCACCTCCCGACCATCCTCGTCACGTTCGGGCTGGCCACGCTCGAGCTCGGACTGCGCCGACCGGCGGCGCTGGTCACCGGGATCGGGAGGCTGCGCCTGCTCCCGCGTGCGCTCCGTCGTGCTCGGGTCGTGCGGGGCCGTGCGGTCGTCGCTCCGGCGCAGGTGGTGCGGGACTGGGCGGAGCCGCTCGACCTCGGCGCGTGGCTCCGCGCGTGGTGGCTGCGGCGGCGTGCGTCCGTCGCGGCGGGTGACGATCCGGCTCCGCGGTCGAGCGCACCCTGACCGCCTCGGCGGGAGCGCGTCAGGCCGACCGGGCGGCAACGGTGCGGGGCCGGCCCTGCGGCCGGCCCCGCACCGTTCGATGCCTCGGGTGCGTGCTCAGGCCGCCCCGGAGGACACGAAGAACAGCAGGAACACGGCCGAGAGCACCCAGAGGATCGGGCTGAGCTCTCGCGTGCGGCCCTTGACGACCATCAGGAGCGGGAAGAGGACGAGCCCGAGCGCGATGCCGTTGGCGATGCTGTAGGTCAGCGGCATGGTCACCACGATGAGGAACGCGGGGAACGCGTACTCCATCTCGGTCCAGTCGATCTGCCCGAGCCCGCGTGCCATCATCAGACCGACCACGATCAGGGCGGCCGCCGTCACCTGCGCGGTGACGATGCCGAGCAGGGGGGAGAACAGCAGCGCGAGCAGGAAGAGCACCGACGTCGTCACCGAGGTGAGCCCGGTGCGTCCACCGGCGCCCACGCCCGCCGACGACTCGATGTAGGAGGTCGTCGTCGAGGTGCCGAGCGCGGCCCCGACCATGGTCGCGGCAGCATCGGAGACCAGCGCACGGTTGCCCTGCTCGAGCGTCCCGTCCGGACGCAGCAGGTTCGCCTGGTTGAGCACCGCGATCAGCGTGCCGGCCGTGTCGAAGAAGTCGACGAACAGCATGGTCAGGACCACGAGCGCGAGCTGTGGCGTCACGAGCTCACCGATGCTGCCGAACGCCGCACCGAGCGTCGGGGCGAGGCTCGGAGGGGTCGAGACGACCGCGCTGGGCAGGTCGATCAGGCCGGCGACGAGTCCGAGGACCGTCGTCGCAACGATGCCCAGGAACACCGCTCCGCGGACGCCGCGGATGAGCAGCACGACCGTGATGACGATGCCGGCGATGGCGAGCAGCGTGGTCGGAGCCGTGACGTCACCGAGCGCGACCGTGGTCGCCTCGTCGGCGACGACGATGCCGGCGGCCTTGAGCCCGATGAAGGCGATGAACAGGCCGATCCCGGCACCGACCGCGAGCTTGAGCTGCATCGGGATCGCGTTGATGATGGCCTCACGCACCCCTGTCAGCGCCAGCACGAGGAAGATCGTCCCGGACACGAAGGTCGCGGCGAGCGCGGTCTGCCACGGGATGCCGAACCCGATGACGACGCTGAAGGCGAAGAACGCGTTGAGGCCCATGCCCGGCGCCTGCGCCACGGGCAGGTTCGCCCACAGGCCCATCACGAGCGTGCCGAACGCGGCCGCGAGTGCGGTCGCCACGAACACCGCGCCCGCGTCCATCCCGGTCTCCGAGAGGATGCCCGGGTTGACGAAGAGGATGTACGCCATCGCCAGGAACGTCGTCGCTCCGGCGATCACCTCGGTGCGGACGTCGCTGCCGCGATCCGAGAGCCTGAAGTACCGGTCGAGTCCGCTGGCGGACGTCGTCGATGCTGACACGCTGGTCCCTCCCTGTGGTCGAGCATGACCCGCGCCCGGTCCTCGCCCGGGAACGCGAGGGCGTCCGAGCCCACCTCGGACGCCGTGGCGGCAGGCTAGGAAGGGAGCCGACCCGAGCCGCGGACCTCGAACCCGGTGGCGCTCAGTGGTCGCGGAGGAGCCCTCCGGGTCCGGAGCGTTCGCGCGGTGCCGGCATGTCCACGGGGTGGCCGATCGCGACCGCACCGAGCGGCTCGAAGGTGTCCGGCAGCCCCAGGACGTCCCGGACCACCTCCGGGCAGAAGGTGGTCGAGGACGTCCACGCGGCCCCGAGTCCGTGCGCCGCGAGCGCGACGAGCAGCGCCTCGAGGGCCGCTCCGCCGCTCAGCATGAAGAGGTCGCGTTCGGCGCGACGACGGCGCTCGTCGGGGTAGTGCGCGGCTGCGGCGACGTCCACGAAGGCGAGCAGCAGTTCGGGGGCGGCTCGCAGGAGGCCGTCGGACACCTCGAGTCGACGGTCGATCGCGGCCGGGGCCGTCCCGTCGCCGGCGAGGTCGGTGCGCCACTGCTGGGCCATCGCGTCGAGCAGGCGCTCCCGCATCGTGCGGTCGGGCAGCACGAACCGCCAGGGACGGGTGTGGTGCGGCGCGGGCGCGCTCGCGGCGAGCCCGACGGCCCGTTCGATCGCCTCGCGCGGCACGGGCAGCGTGTGGTCGAAGCGGCGCACGGTCCGACGCGCGAGGAGCGCGGCCTCGGCGGCCTCCGGACCGCCATGCGCGAAGAGGTCCTCCGCGACCGGGCGCACCAGGTCGCGAGCGCGCCCCTCGGGCCCGTCCCGAAGGAGGCCCCGCACCAGCACGAACGGCGTGGCGCTGCGCTTGTCGCGCACGAGGTCGGCGGCACCGGCGAGCTCGTCGGCGATGGCCGCGAGCGTGACGGTGAGACGGCGTCCCTCGAGATCGGTCGCGCCGCGTTCGTCACGCACCACGGGCAGTCCCGCGGCACCGATGGCGACGTCGGTCTGCCCCAGTCGCCAGGGCCGGCCGAACGTGTCGGTCACGAGGACCCCGACCTCCACCCCGGAGCGCTCCTGGAGGGCGGCGCGCAGACGGGCCGCCGAGACATCGGGGTCCTCGGGCAGCAGGAGCAGGTGGCCCTCGGGGACGTTGGAGGCATCGATGCCCCCGGCCGCGGTCACCAGGCCCTGGGGGGTGCGGGTCACGAGGAGGTCGGCCGTCTCGGCCACGACCACGAGCGCGTCCGCCCGGGCCCGTTCCCGACGCGCCCGTTCGACGTCACCGGCAGCGCCGGGAGGGAGCGCGACGAGCCGGTCCTCGACGAGCGCGACGGCCTTCGAGGCGACGCAGACGATGTCCCCGTCCTGCAGCTCCTCTCCCGCAGCGCTCAGCGCGGCCAGGACGGCTGCCGGGAGGTCGTCACCCGCTGCGAAGCGCAGGGGGCTCGGGAGCGCGATCAGCTCGATGCGCGCGGACGTCGGGGGCGTCCCTCGCTCGGCGCGCGTCATCGGACGAGCGTGCCCGCGAGCGCGAGGCAGGTCCGCACGACGTCGGCAGCGACCTCCACGTCGTCGAGCAGCGTGTCCACGACGGCCGTCGCGATGCCCCGGGCCTCGAGGTCCTCGACCGCCGACGCATCGGCGAGGTCGACGACCCAGGCGTCGAGGAGGCCCCCATCGGGGCGGGCGCCGTAGTGGGCCGCGACGCCGGCGGCGCTGACGTCCACGCCGAGCGCGGGGAGCAGGCGGTCGGCCATCCCGCGCACCACGCGTCCTCCGATGATGGGGGAGACCCCGACGACCGGTGCCGGCGTCGCAGCGAGCGCGTCCCGGATGCCGGGGACCGCGAGCACGGGCCCGATGGACACGGCCGGGTTCGACGGCGCGACGAGGACGATGTCCGCCGTGGCGATCGATGCCAGCACCCCGGGCGCGGGCCGTGCGGTCGCGATGCCACGGACCTCGAGGTGCGAGACCTCGGGCTCCGCTCGCTCGCGGACCCACCATTCCTGGAAGTGCAGGTCGCGCCCGTCCCTGGTGTGCACGTGGGTCTCGATGCGCTCGTCGGTGGCCGGGAGCAGCCGCAGGCTCAGCCCGAGGGCCCGTGTGATGCCGGCGGTGAGGCGCGAGAGTGGTTCACCCGCAGCGAGCGCGGTCTGGCGATGGAGGTGGAGCGCGAGGTCGCGGTCCCCGAGGGTGAACCAGCGCGGATGACCCAGGCGCTCGAGCTCGGTGGCGACCACGTCCGACTCGTCGGCGCGGCCCCACCCCCGCTCGGGATCGACGAGCCCCGCGAGGGTGTAGGTGATGGTGTCGAGGTCGGGGGACACGCGCAGCCCGAGCAGGTCGAGGTCGTCGGCGACGTTCACGACGACCGTGAGGTCCGTCGGATCGAGCGCGCGCACGGCGCCCCGCAGGAAGCGGGCCGCACCGATGCCGCCTGCGAGCACCGTCACCGCGGGCATGGGCCCTCCGAAGGGCGTCCCGGACGTTCGGCGGGCCGCTCGACGCAGCATAGGCCCCGCAGGTCCCCCGATCGGACCTCGACACGAACCTCTACAGAAGCTTGACAGCGCGGGGCGGTCCGGGCATGCTGGAGGGGCGAGCGTCGGGAGGGGCGGGATGGTCGAGGCGGACGAGCTCCTGGTCGCGGCCGGTCGCGGGGACGAGGGGGCCTTCTCCGAGCTCTACGGTCGGGTCGGTCCGGTCGTCCTGGGCGCTGCCCGGCGGGTCCTGCGCGACCCGGCGATGGCCGAGGAGGTCGCTCAGGAGGTCCTCCTGGAGGTCTGGCGCAAGGCCTCCGGCTTCGACCCCGAGCGCGGGAGCGCGACCGGCTGGATCGGGACGATGGCCCGACGGCGGGCGGTCGACCGGGTGCGCAGCGAGCAGTCCGCTCGGGACCGCGACCACCGGGTGGCCGTGCGCGACGGCGCGAGGCCCTTCGACGAGGTCGCCGAGGAGGTCGAGACCCGCCTCGAGCACGATCGGGTCCGCCGAGCGATCGCGGGCCTCTCGCAGGTCCAGCGCGAGGCGATCGAGCTGGCCTACTTCCGTGGGCACACCTACCGCGAGGTCGCTCGGCTGCTGGATGTCCCGGAGGGCACCGCGAAGTCCCGTCTCCGGGACGGCCTCGAGCGCCTGCGCACGGAGCTCGCCGCCGCCTGATCGGTCGCGCCGACCCCGTCGCACGCGTCGACGTCCCCGGTCCCTCGGGCCCTCCTGCAGCGAGCGGCACGGCCACAGCCGCATCCGCGCGTGCGCGTAGCGCGCCCCGAACCCAACATCTTGTGGTCCAGCCGGTCCATCACCCCCACCCCTCGCCCCCCTCGAGTTGACAGCGGGCCGGCGGACGTGAGAATGACACGCGTGGAACTCCACGGCGGTCGTCTCGGCCCCCGTGTTCGAGGGGTCCTGGAGAGGAGCGAAGGTGGCATCGACCCTGGCGGAGCTCGGGGGACGGTTGGGCTTCGACGAGCAGGAGCGCGCGTGGATGATCGACGCCCGCTGCCTGGACGCCGACCCCGAGGCGTTCTTCCCCGAGAAGGGGGGGTCGACGCGGGAGGCGAAGCGGATCTGCTCCGCCTGCCCGGTCCGCGACGAGTGCCTCGAGTACGCGCTCGCCAACGACGAGCGCTTCGGCATCTGGGGTGGGCTGTCCGAGCGCGAGCGCCGACGCGTCAAGCGGATGACCGGCCCCGGAGCCCGGCGCCTGACGGCCTGAGGCCGCCCTTCCGGCCGGGAGCCGCCCCGAGCGCCCGTGCTAGCGTCCCGCGGTGCCGCTCGGGGGCCCTCGGGCAGCGCGGTCGCCGTGCTCCGTGCGGTCGCGGTGC